>JBMFXK010000382.1:0-3198 GCA_049964315.1 Clostridia bacterium
CCTCCATCCGGGTCGCCGAGCGGAACGGCATGACGCCCGTGGACACCGTCGAAAAGTCTACGGGTGCTCCGCACCGGGTGTACGCCATCACACGGGAGCAATGGGTCCGCTCACACGCCGCGAGTTAGGGGACGACGGGCGCACGACGGATGGCCAGCGGGTTCCAGCCTGGGGAGCGCCGTCTCTTTAACATCCCTCCTTGGCTCAGCGTGTTTGGAGCCCGCCCGCTTCATATATCGTTTAAGGTCGGCCGCCCGGGAGTCATCGGGGGCTCCCGGACGGCCGCCTCGTGTTGCTGGTCAGTGCGACGGAGCCGGTCAGCGTGGAGGGTCCATCGCGAGCTGATGCGGGGCGGTCAGCCTGGCCGGAATGCACGACGGCGCCGTGGAGATCCGCCACCATAGCCGTGAAGAGGGGTCACGTGGATCTGACTCGTCGGCGGGTGCGGACCTGTTGGGGATCTCGCCCGGAACCCTCGCGAAGCGGATCGTGTCGGTGTCGGGACTTGATCCCACCCTGGAAGACCAGCTGGTCGAGGCAGCCCGGCGGCCTTCCCCTCCGTTGCAACCGCCGCGGCGATCGAGAGCATGGGGGCGCGCATGCCAGGGGCGTGTGCCCGCGCCCAGGCTGGGGGGCCGTGCCTGGGGCCTTCTGGAAAGTTCCGGCGGAAACCTCCGAATCACCGCCCTGGCCCGGGATCGCGGGGTGAGCCGGCGCTTTCTGGATGAGGTGGGGCTGCCTCCAAGGAGTGTGGCGCGGATGTGTCAGATGATGAGAAGCCGTCGGTATCTCGTGGCGGCCGCGCGTCCGTCCCTGGTCGAGGCGGACCTGGCGGCGGGTTTCTTTGATCAAGCCCACATGGTCGGGGGCTGGAAGCAAATCGCCGGCATGGCACCGGGCGAATGGCTCCGGGAGGAGTTCCCATTCGTCCAAAACGGAGCGGTGGGGGCGGAGAGATGATCCGGTCGGGATTAAACTCTGCGTGGTGGTGTCATCATGTCGGACCCCCGTGCCCACATCACCGAGGCCGTCAAGCCGTCCTCTCCTGACGGGCCGTCCACCGTGTGGCCCATCGTCTCCTATCCAGACCGGCAGGCCGCCATTGACTTTCTGGTCACCACCGTCGGATTCGAACCCATGCTGTTGGTCCGGGACGGGGCGGGAGAGGACTATGCCGAGGTCGAGCTTCGCTGGCCGCACGGGAGTGATGGCAGCATCATCGGGTGCAGCATCAACCCGGAACCCCACTGACTCTACGTCGTGGATCGAGACCTGGACGCCCTGTATGCGCCGGCTCGGGCAGGGCAGCGCGGCTGACCGTCCTCCGGGACATTGCAGACACGGACTACGGCCGCCGGACGTTCACGATCCGCGATCCCAGGTCGGTGCGATGGACCTTCGGCACCTTTCCGGCAGCTCAAGCCCGGCTCTCGATAACGAGCGACCTGGGAACTCCTTCGATCGTGAATGTGTCCCCGTCACTCGGGAGACGGCGCCTCCCAGGTCTGGGGTGTCATATTCAGCCGCACGATCAGGCGGGCTGGGGGGCGCGCCCCGACCACCGCGAACCCGGCCTGGCGAAATGAGGCCGCCACCCCGGTAAAGGGATTGGAGGTGCCGCGCGACGCGTCCATGTCGATGGGGTAAGCCTCCAGCACTGCAATGCCTTGCTCGCGTGCGAGCCGCACGGCTTCTGCTATGAGGGCGGACGCGACGCCCCGGCGGCGGTGGCTCCGGCGGACAAAGAAGCAGGAAATGGACCATACGGGCTGGTCATCGACCCGTGGCACGCGCGGTCCGCTGTCAAGCCAGGGCAGCGCCGTCCGGGGGGTGAACTGACACCAGCCGACAGGCAGGTCGCCCTCGAAGGCGAGAAGACCGGGCGGCGGGCCCTGCTCGACCAGTGACCGCAACGCCATCCGATTGTCGTCGCGAGGCCGTCGCGCGTAGTCCGGTCCAAGCCGCCAGTACATGCACCAGCACCCGTTGGACGCCCCGGCGCGGCCGAAGAGCTGGTCGAGGGCCGGCCAGAGATCGGGCGTGACGGGACGAACGGCCACGTCCATGGTCCTCCCGCCTCCTGTCCGCTTACAGACCCGAATCCGGGTGTGGTAGGAGCGGTGAATAATCGCCGACCGGCGATACATGTCCGAAGAGATCCATGAAGCCACCCTGACGATATCTGCCCCAGTTGTCTCGTGGTCTCGCACGGGGTCGAGCGCACGGTCTACCCCACACTGCACGGCGCGGGCCACGAAAGCGTCCGGGTTAAGGTCCTCGACGAGGACCTTAACCCGGACGGCGCCGGGACCCAAGTTTGCGAAGGACCTCCCAGCGGTTGCGAGAGGGTTCGGCCAGACAGAGGAGCGCCCGCTTACGGACAGACCGAAAACCGGCCCCACGTTTAGAGCTCGACCGCTCCCAGGGTATCCTAATACCAGCGGGACGCCCGGCCGGCATTCTCGACCGCCGGCATCACCGAGATGACGGGCGCGTTCGATAGGTTCCCGTGCGGCATCATCCTTCTGTCTCCTCGCTGGGCTGGCCGAGAAGCCAGAGGGCGGTCGCGCGGTCGTCGGTTCCGGAGATCTCGACCACGTGGGCCCCCGCGAAGCGGAATATCTGATAACGAACGGCCGCCGCGCGTTCCGGCATGGCGGGCGGCCACCGGATCGCCAAGCCGAGCGCGGCGGCGTCCTGCGCCTCCAGGACCTCCACTACCGAAGCCTCGACGCCAAGGTCGCGCAGGCGTTCAAAGCGGGCGAGGACGGCCTCGCGCCCATGGCAGACCGCCGGGTGGCTGGGGTCTTCGGGGTCACCCCAGAGGACGTCGCCGTGCAGGAGGGGAGCGAGCGCCGTCAAATCACGCTCCCTGTACGCGGCGGCCAGCGCATCGGCCCTGTGCGGCCCACCCATCCGCTCACCCTTTCCTCCTAAGCGTCTCTTCCTATCTGCCTTTCGACACCAGTCGACACGCGCTCTCGCCCGCCCTACTGCATGAGCATCCGGCGAAAGCGCCAGACCGCAAGCGGCATGAAGACGGCAATCAGCACGCAGGCGAAGATGAGCGTGGACAGCACGGGATGGACAAGCGACCAGGTCGGCCCGCCGTGGGACCCTGCGGGCAGGTTGCCAAACAGCATGCGCACCGCCTGCACCACCGCACTCACAGGATTCCAGTTGGCCACACTCCTGAGC
>JBMFXK010000383.1:0-3196 GCA_049964315.1 Clostridia bacterium
GTCCACCTCCGATAGCGATTCTAGGTGTCAGCTGCGGCCACCTCCCCCATCGGCTCGTGGATCCCTTCCAAAACGGTCCAGGGAACGGACCAGCGCGGGAGCCAGTGGCCAGATCCCGCCCTCCTAGAATTGAAGTGACGGGCCACAGGATTGCCGGGGAGGCACATGAGTAGCGAGAACGCAGACCTAGATACGCGCGCCATCCGGGCGGACTTCCCAGCTCTGGCCGACGGCCGCGCCTACCTGGACGCTGCCGCGGGGACCCAGACCCCGGAATCGGTGATCTCGGCCATCGCCGACGCCTACCGGCAGGGACTCAGCAACACCGATGGCTTTTTCCCCGCCAGCCAGCACGCCAACAGGCTGATCGCAGAGTGCCGGCAGGCCATAGCCGACCTGGTCGGTGGGGATCCGCAAGGGGTTGTGATGGGCCCCAGCATGACCTCTCTCACCTACAAGTTCTCCCAGCTGCTGGCAAGTGAGTGGTCTCCCGGGGACGAGATCGTCGTCTCACAGCTGGAGCACGACGGCAACTTCCGACCTTGGGTGCAGGCCGCCGCGCGGGCGGGGGCCACGGTGCGCGTGGCCGACGTGGACCTAGCCAATGGAGAGCTCCCGATTGAACAGTACCGGCGCCTGATCGGTCCTCGGACACGGCTGGTGGCAGTGACCGCAGCCAGCAACGTCCTGGGCACCCGCCCCGACGTCACCGGGATCACCGCCATCGCTCACGCCGAGGGAGCCCTCACCTACGTGGACGGGGTGCACGCCACCCCCCACATGCCAGTGGACGTCCGGGCGCTGGGAGCGGACTTCTATGTCACCTCGGCCTACAAGTGGTGCGGTCCGCATGTGGCCGCTCTGGTGGCCTCCCCCGACGTGCTCGACCGCTTCCGGCCGGACAAGCTCCTGCCTGCCAGCAACGAGGTTCCCGACCGATTCCAACTGGGGACGCCACCGCTTGCCGACTACGCCGGCGTGACGGCCGCGGTCGACCATCTGGCTGGCCTGGTCGGCCCCACCCCGGGGTCCCGCCGCGACCGGATCCTCCGGGCCATGTCCGCTGTCGAGGCGAGTGAGGAGCGCCTGTTCAAGGTACTGCTGGATGCGCTGCTGGAGATCCCTGGGATCACCGTTTTCGGCCGTGCCGTGCGGCGCGCTCCAACGGCCTACTTCACCGTCTCGGGGCACAGCCCCGATGAAGTCGCGTCCCGCCTAGCGGCACAGGGTGTCAACGTGTGGAGCGGGGACAACTACGCCTATGAGATCACCAAGGCGCTGGGCCTCGAGCCCGAAGGAGCGGTCCGCGCCGGATTGGTGCACTACAACGACCACTCCGACGTGGACCGGCTGATCTCGGGGCTGCAGAGCATCTGAAGCCCCAGACACCGGGGGCCTAGGTCGGCCGGAGTTCCAACCGGGTCCAAGTGTCCCGAGCCGGCAGCGCTGACGGCCGCGGGATGGTCGCCTCGGTTGGGCCGCTGTGTCTGCGGCAGCCGCGGGGCCGGCCGGTTTCGGCCCCAGTTCGTTCCGCTCCTGGCGGCTACCGTCCCTGGCGTCCGGCTACCACTTGCCCCAGAGCATCCTCCAGACGCCGGCGCGTGCCAGGGTCCGCCCCACGGCGATGTTGCGAGCCCGTCGAGCCACGTACTTGGGATCGCCGGTCTCCAGGCTCCGGCGCACCGCCCTCGCCGATGCCGACAACCGGGCGGCTCGGTAGAGCTCACTTGTGAGGCTGCGGGACATCAGTCCGCATCCTCGGTGGCGAACGCTGCCTCGAGCGCCGCCTGGAGCGCCTTGGCGGCGCGATTCACCTCGGGGAACTTCCCCTCCCCGAAAGCGGGGCTGGCATGCACCTCCAGTTCGTCCATGAAGATTTCGAAGCGCGCCTCAAGCACGGCTTCCGAGTCCGACTCTCGCAGCCACGCTGCTACCTGGTCCGGGTCGAAGGTGTTGGTGTCCATCGTCGCCTCCCAAGTCCGATCGGACCGTATTTTGGCAGGAGACTGGATGGGCCGCTAGCCCGCCCCATACCGGGACGGTCATCCGCGTCAGGGATTCCCCAGGGATGGGGAGTGGTTGCCGATCCACGGTCCCGGGCTCCTGAGACACGGTCGATTCCACCTTGTCGCTCGGAGATGGTCGCTCGCAAGCGGGCTGAAGACCCTGGGCGAGGGAGGCTACGCATCGTGAAGGGTTCGGGTATCGGGTGGCGATCTCAGGGACCGACCAGGTCGTCGGTGAGGCGATCGATGCCAGCCAGGTTCTGGGCGATCTCGGGGGCGAGCTGGTAGCGCGCCGCCAGCTCGGGAGGGCCAAAGTAGGACACCTTCGTAGCGCCGCCGTCAGCCCAGATGAGGATTTTCATGGGTAAGTCGAGTGCGGCGAGCGGCGCGGCGGCCATCACGGCCGTGCCAGCGGCCGGGTTGCCGAACACGACGAGGGTCGTGGGGCGCAGCTGCAGCCCGACCGTACGTGCCTCGGCGGCCTGGTCGACGACAGTGAAGACCTTCATTCCCCGAACGGTGATGAGATCCACAAGTCGGGTCACCGTGTCCCCGAACGGGCGGGGGCTGTCCTTGGTGACGATGGCTGGTGTCGCGTACTCGTCGACCTTCATGGCTATCTCTCCGGGGTGATCATCACCTACTGGCAACGAGTCGTACCCACTTTGGATCCGATCGTGGGCACCGGTGCTCCCGCTAGGGACACCCCACATGGCCCTTGGGCCCGCTCCCCAAGGACGCTGCGGGGATTTGGCAATGTCTCATGGCGCGCTACAGCGGCTTGTGATGGCGGCGGAACAGCCAGACCGACAGCCAAACGACGCCTCCGGTAAGGGCCAAGACGAGAGCGTTAGGCAAAATTATTGTGAGGGGCGTGGTCCTTCATCGTACTGGAGCACCGTGGAGTGGGCCGCCGTAGCACAGAGATCGTTCTCAGGATCTGCGTACCGAGATGCGCTGAGGGGGTCATCCCAGCACCTCTGGGAGGCTCCTTTCCGCCATGCCAACCATCAGGTCCGGGCATATAGCGGGCGCCCTGCTAGCCCGCCAGTGTGGCCACCGGGCACGATCCCGGCCTCCCGGGACACGGTCGATTCCACAATATGGCTCGCCGATGGTCGCTCATCGAGCGCGCTCAGGACGGTAGGCGGGGCGGCCAAGACTCGGGGCCCGCTCCTGGACTCAGCCGC
>JBMFXK010000384.1:0-3185 GCA_049964315.1 Clostridia bacterium
AGAGCAGGGAATGGGGATTGGCCCGCTGCGCGTCCACGTTGACGGCTTCGTAGTGATACTCCGGATCCACCACTACCGGCAGGCAGAGCTTCTGGGGGTTGGCGGTCGAGAATCCCGCGTTCCGGTCTCCACTCCACTGAAACGGAGTCCGCACCCCATCGCGGTCACCCAGATAGATGTTGTCACCCATCCCGATCTCGTTGCCGTAGTACAGAACCGGCGTTCCGGGCAGGGCAAACAGGAGCGCATGCATAAGCTCGATGCGCCGCCGATTGTTGCCGAGGAGCGGTGCCAGGCGCCGGCGGATGCCAAGGTTGATGCGCGCCTGGGGGTCGGTGGCGTACACCTGGTACATGTAGTCGCGCTCCTCGTCCGTCACCATCTCCAACGTGAGTTCGTCGTGATTGCGAAGGAACAGCGCCCACTGACAGGTGTCCGGAATAGCAGGGGTCTGGTGGAGGATGTCGACCACCGGGTAGCGGTCCTCCATGTACAGAGCCATGAACAACCGCGGCATCAGGGGGAAGTGATAGGCCATATGACACTCGTCGGCGGAGCCGAAGTACTCCACGGCCTCCTCCGGCCACTGATTGGCCTCGGCCAGCAGCATGCGGTTCGGGTAGGTGAGATCAATGTGGCGTCGGAGGGTCTTCAAGAAGGCGTGCGTTTCGGGCAGGTTCTCGCAGGTGGTGCCCTCGCGCTCGTAGAGGTACGGTACGGCGTCGAGCCGCAGCCCGTCCACGCCCATCGACAGCCAGAAGTCCACCACTTTCAGCATGGCACGCTGGACATGCGGCGAGTCGAAGTTGAGATCGGGCTGGTGACTGTAGAAGCGATGCCAGTAATACTGCTCCGCCACGGGATCCCAGGTCCAGTTCGAGCGCTCAAAGTCCTTGAAGATGATGCGGGCGTCGCGATATCGCTCGGGCGTGTCGCTCCACACGTAGAAATCGCGCGCCGTGGAGCCGGGCCGGCTCCGCCGGGCCCGCTCGAACCAGGGGTGCTGGTCGGAGGTGTGGTTTAAGACCAGTTCCGTGATCACCCGCAGGCCCAGCGCATGCGCCTGACGCAGGAACCGCCGGAAGTCCCGCAGGGTTCCGTAGTGGGGATGGACACTGGTGTAGTCGGCGATGTCATACCCGTCGTCGCGCAACGGCGACGGGTAGAAGGGCAGCAGCCAGATGGCGGTGATGCCGAGGTCCTTCAGGTACGGCAGTTTCTCGGTGAGCCCGCGGAAGTCTCCCACCCCATCCCCATCGGAGTCGAAGAAGGTGCGTACATGCACCTCGTAGATGATGGCCTCACGATACCAGTCGGCCTGCTCCCGAACCGGAGCCGCAAGGTCGCCGGGCATGGAAAGATCCTCTCCCTTGTGTGGTTGCGTTGCGTCAGCGAAAACCGTCAAAGTCGCGTTCGCTGGGCAGATGGGACGTGACGTGAAAAATATGTGCGGGAACCCGGCCGGGGCGGAGTTCCACGTAATTGTGCCCGCCGCTCCAGATGTAGCGGTCATCGGTCAGGAGGTCGTGCACCAGGTATTTGCCCTCCGCGGACAGGCCCAGGGCGGGCAGGTTCAGGTGAACGTACCCCGCCACCGTGTAAACGGGGTCGAGGCTCACCACGACCAGGATGGTGTCGCGGCCATCGGGCGAGCGTTTCGAATACACCAGGAGCTCGTTGGAGTCGGCGTCATGAAACACCAGTGAGCCGGCCCACCACAATGCCGGGTGTTCACGCCGAATCTGATTGATCCGCCGCAGTTCCGGCGCCAGGCTGTCGGGACGGGCCCAATCCCAGTGCCGAACCTCGTATTTCTCCGAATTCCGGTACTCCTCACCACCCTCCATGAGAGGGACGTGCTCCATCAGTTCGAAGGCAGGGCCGTAAACGCCGTAGCTCGGAGAAAGGGTGGCCGCCAGAATGGCGCGCTCCAGGAATACCTCTCGGACTCCGCTCTGGAGCGCAAGCGGCAGGATGTCCGGTGTGTTCGTAAAGAAGTTGGGCCGGAAGAAGTATGACACCGGCGGCCGGTTGATCTCCTCCAGGTATTGCCGGAGCTCGGGGGCGGTGTTGCGCCACGTGAAGTAGGTGTACGACTGGGTGAAGCCGACCTTGGCCAGTTCGTACATGAGGGTTGGCCGCGTAAACGCTTCAGCCAGAAACAGCACGTCCGGATGTTCCTGTCGGACCGCTGCGATCAGCCACTCCCAAAAGGAGAGCGGCTTGGTGTGGGGGTTGTCGACGCGGAACCAGCGCACACCGGCTGCGATCCAGACCTGCACCACCTCGCGCAGGGCTTGCCACAGTGCCGGCCAGTCGTCCGACTCGAAGTCAAACGGATAGATGTCCTGATAGCGCTTGGGCGGGTTCTCCGCATACTGAATCGTGCCATCAGGCCTTTTCTTGAACCATTCCGGATGCCCTGTAACCCAAGGATGGTCCGGCGAACACTGGAGCGCCAGGTCCAGCGCAAGGTCCAGTCCATGCTGTCGGGCTTCATCCACCAGCCTGTGGAAGTCCTCGAGCGTGCCGAGATCAGGGTGGATGGCCGTATGGCCGCCGTCGGCACTCCCGATTGCCCATGGGCTGCCCGGATCATGGGTATCTGCGGCCAGCGTGTTGTTGGGCCCCTTGCGAAACGCACGGCCGATAGGGTGCACGGGGGGCAGGTACAGTACGTCGAACCCCATGTTCGCGATGTAGGGAAGCCGTCCTATGAGGTCTGAAAGTGTGCCGGAGCGGCTTGAGTCGTCGGCGCTGGACCGTGGGAAGCACTCGTACCAGGCTGAAAACCGTGCCCGCAGCGGATCCACCTGCACCGGGTACCAGGCGCTCTCCACGGCGAAGCGAGGGGGGATGAGCGTGGCGGCCAGCTCGGCTAGGTCCGGATGCAGGGCGGCGCGCGCCGCATCTGTGAGGTCGGGGTCGAGAAGACGGGCAACCCAGGGTATCAGGTCCGCTCGCTGCTGCGCGTCGAGCTCCGCGAGCAGGCTTTCCAAGAGCGTCGTGCCGACGGCGAGATCGACGGCTGTCAGGGTGCCTGCGGCATGCAGCGACGCCACCGCCCGGCGCCACGACTCGAAGCGATCGACGTCCGCCTGGATGGAAAAGCTGTGCCGGCCCGCTTCGGCAGGCGTGAACTCACACGACCACCAGTCGTCCTGGCCGGGAAAAAGGGGTGATCG
>JBMFXK010000385.1:0-3172 GCA_049964315.1 Clostridia bacterium
GGAACTCCGGGAATTCCGAGGACGCCCTCAGTATATCCCAACCGGGAAGCCCGAGAGTCCGCCCGCCGATGCGGGCGCTGGTTCGCGTGACCATGGTTCTGAGCCTGTTCTTCAGCATCCTCCTGGAACTGTGGACGATGTCGCTCCGCATCCGGATTTACGGGGCCGACGCGGAGCACGACCGCATGGAGGCCGTGTTTCGCCGCCAAGCGCGCAGATTCCGCCGCACCGCCGAGATCATGGGCGGCCTGCTGGTCAAGGTCGGCCAGTTCCTGTCGAGCCGCGTCGATATCCTGCCTCAGCCCTACATTCAGGAACTGGGTGCGCTGCAGGATAGTGTGCAGGCGGCCCCCTGGCCCGGCATCAAGGCTATCCTCGATCATGAACTCGGCGATGTGTCCCATGTGTTTCGTTCCTTTGAAACGACTCCCATTGCGTCGGCGTCGCTAGGGCAAGTGTACCGCGCCGAAACCTGGACGGGCCAAATGCTGGCGGTGAAAATCCAGCGTCCGGACATCGACCGCATCGTCTCCATCGACCTGCGGGCCATCCGGCTGGTGGTGGCCTTTACCACCTACCTCACCACCTTTGGCCGTACCTTTGACCTCGTGGCCCTGTTTCAGGAATTCCAGCGCACCGTGCACGAGGAACTGGACTACGACCTGGAGGCCGCGCACGCCCGGCGTATCGCGGCCGAGGGTGCCGAATTTCCGTGGCTGGTGGTGCCGGCGGTGTACGACGCCTTCAGCACCCGCCGCGTCCTCTCCATGGATTACCGACCCGGCATCAAGATCTCGGACGTCGGGGCGCTCACGGCGGCCGGCCACTCGCGGACCATGCTGGCCGAACGCATCATCCATCTGTATCTGCACATGGTCATGGACACGGGCTTCTTCCACGCCGACCCGCACCCGGGAAACCTCCTGGTGGACGAAGAGGGCCGCATTATCCTGCTCGACCACGGCATGACCGGACAGATCACCCAGGGAGCGCGTCGGCAGATCCGGCGTCTGTTTGTCGGGGTGTCCGAACGCCGCGCCCCTCTGATTGTGGACAGCCTGCTCGGACTCGGCATCCTCCGCCCTGAGGCCGATGTCCGGCGTCTGCGGGCGCGCGCCGCCTACCTGCTGGAGCGGTACTACGCGGAGACGCTTACGGACGTGACCCAGCTGGACCTGGACAGTCTGTTCCGCGACCTCGAGCAGCTGGTCCGGGACGAGCCCATTCAATTTCCGGCCTCGTTCGCCTTTCTCGGCCGCGCCATCAGCATGCTGATGGGCCTGGCCGAGATGCTGGACCCCTCCGTCAACCTCATCAACCTGTTCCGTCCGTACGCCCAGCGGTTCGTCACCGAGGAGTCCGGCGGTACCGTCGGCTATCTGGCCCGCCGGGTGCAGGACTGGGCGGGCTCGGTCGTGTCGCTGCCACCGGTCGCACTGCGTGTACTGCGTCAGGCTGAGGACGGGGAGCTTGAGGCCAGCATCCGCTGGTCGGAAGGGTCAGAGAGCCTGCGCCGCATCGGGCGGCAGGTTGGCAGCCTGACCGCAGCCTTGTACTTCACCGGCTTCGCGGTGCTGGGCGTCTGGCTCCTCACGCTGGGCTGGAAGGAATCGGCCTATTTGGCGTTTGCCTGGGCCGCTTTGCAACTCGTCTGGCGATGGCTCCGGAGCCGCCGCTCGCGCTGACTCATAGTTCGGCCAGGCTTTGGCAACCTACCCTCCGGAAGGCGGAGGAAAGGGTGGGGCCAATGACGCTGTTCTGGTCGGTCTTCCTGGGGGCGCTCGCCGCGCTGGCATTGTTCTCGGTGGTCATGGTGGCGGCGATGCCGTTCATCGACAAATGGCTCATCAACCTGACGATGGACCGGGTCATGAAGTCCCTGGTGGACACCCGCTACAGCGTGAACCTGGGAAACGCGCTGTCCCTCATCCGCCGTGGGCGACCGCAGGTGTTCCTCGAAAATATGATCCGCGCGACCAAGCCGTCTGCCATCGAGCGGCCCATGGGCACGCCCCTGCAGCTGTCGCACTGGGAACACCTCATGTTCAGCCCGGCCCAGGTGCAGAAGCTCCCCACCCCCTCCCGCAGCCGGCTTGACACCACCGTGGTCATCGGGCCTGGCGCGGATAAGCCGCTCAAGTGCGATATTCCGATTTTGATAGCCGGCATGTCGTACGGCGGGGCACTGTCTGCGGACACCAAAGTGGCGCTCGCCCGCGGCGCCAGCCAGGCGGGGACCGCCACCAACACCGGCGAAAATTACCTTCCGGCCGAGCGCGAGGCCGCCGACCGCCTTATCGTCCAGTACCACCGGGGCACCTGGCCGCTGTCGTCCCAGAACCATCCGGAGTGGCTCGATACGGCCGACGCCATCGAGATCCAGATTGGTCAGGGTGCCCAGGCCGGGGCGGAGATGAAGACCTCCGCCCAGCGCATTTCCGCAGAGATGCGCAACACCATGGGTCTGGAGGAGGGGGATGATGCCGTCATCAGCGCGCGCCTGCGCGGCGTCGACACGCCGGACGATCTGGTGGAGCTCGTGCGGCGGCTGAAGAAGCGGTACCGGGTCCCTGTGGGGATCAAGTTCGCGGTCGGCGCGCACCTGCGCGAAGATCTGGAGCTGCTCATCCCGGCGGGACCCGACTTCATTGTGTTGGACGGCGGGGAGGGAGGGACCCATGCCGGCCCTCCCATCCTGCAGGACGACTTCGGACTGCCGCTCATCGCCGCCCTGCCCTGGGCGGACCAGGTGCTGCGCGACCACGGGGTCCGCCACGACGTGAGCCTCATTGCCTCGGGAGGATTAACGACGCCGGGCCAGTTCCTGAAGGCCATCGCGCTCGGTGCGGACGCGGTCTATATCGGTTTTGCCGCCCTCATGGCCATGGCCACCTCCCAAATGCGCACGGTCCTGCCCTGGGCTCCTCCGGAGGCGGTCTTTTACGAGTCCGGCACCCAGAAGCACGCACTCGACACTGTCCAGGCCGCCGAGAACCTGACCAACTACCTGAAGTCCTGCAATCAGGAGCTGGAGATGGCGCTGCAGTCACTGGGCTATGCGCGCCTCGACCAGGTAGACAAGCGCGACCTGTTTGCACTGGACCCGTGGACGGCTGCCATCACCGGGGTCTCCCCCATCGGCCCTCAGGGCCCGGGATGGATGCCAGAGCGG
>JBMFXK010000386.1:0-3165 GCA_049964315.1 Clostridia bacterium
CGATGTCATGGCGCGCGCGATCCCGAAGTCCGTCACCTTGGCGGTGCCGTCTTCGGCTACCAGGATGTTCTGGGGCTTGATGTCGCGGTGGATGATCTGCCGCTCGTGCGCCTCGCCCAGCGCTTCGGCCACCTGGTCGGTGATGTCGAGCGCCAGACTGACGTCGAGCGGCCCGTGGGTTGCGATGTAATCCTTCAAGTTGGGGCCGTTAACCAGCTCCATGACGATATAGTGCGAGCCCTCATCCATCCCGACGTCATACACCTGCACGATGTGGCGGCCGTCCAGCGACGCGGCCGCCCGCGCCTCCATCGAGAACCGCGCCACCACGTCCTCATCCTGAGCCCACTGGCCCTTCAGCACCTTGATGGCGACGAAGCGGTTTAAGGCCAGATCGCGCGCCCGGTAAACCAGCGCCATCCCGCCCTGCCCGATGCGGTTCAGCACCTCGTAGCGCCCAGCCAGCACCTTACCGACCATCCGAGGCCTCGTCTTCTTCCACCAGAATGACCGTCACGTTGTCGGGGCCACCGGCCTGCAGTGCGCGCTCCACCAGCTGGTCGACCGCATCGTCCCCCCGATGCGTGCTCAGGATCTCTGCGATGGCGGTGTCGTTCAGCACGTCGTAAAGACCGTCGGAACACAGTAGGATGCGCTCGCCCGGGTGACGCGGCACCACGATCAGATCAAGCCGCACCGTCGATCCCGGTCCCAACACCCGGGTCACCACGTGCCGCTGGGGATGCATCAAGGCCTCCGCCTCGGTCAGGAGGCCAGAGGCTTGGAGTTCCGCCGCCACCGCGTGGTCGCGCGTCAGGCGTTCCAGATGGCCCTCGCGCAGCATGTAAGCACGCGAATCCCCCACGTGGACCACGGCCACTTCCTCGCCGTGGACCTGTACCAGGGTCAGGGTGGTGCCCATCCCCAGCAGGCGCGGTTCTGAGCGCGCCCAAGCGTACAGCTCGCGGTTGGCGCGCTTCACGATGCGTTCTAATTCGACCACGCTCTGCGGATGCTGGGTGACGGCGCGATCCAGCACCTGGATGGCATGCTGGCTGGCCTCCCGCCCGCCCGGCGCTCCGCCCATGCCATCAGCCACAACCGCCAGCACCCCGTCGGGGAACGACCGGACCAGAAAGGCGTCCTGATTGTCGCTCCTCACGAGCCCCTGATGGCTTCGCGCATACGCCCGCACTGTGGCTACCGACAATGCGACCTCACCGCCCGGGTCGGGCGCATGAAGGATTCCTCCCAACTGGAGATCCCGGCAGCTGAGCCGCGCCTGGACGCCGGGCCGGAACCCCGTCCAGATCGGCCTTGCCACAGGCCAAGCCGGCCAAATCCAAAGATTCCGATCGCACGTTCGAAATCATTATCGCTTTCGCCGATCCGTCGTCAAGCGGCACACCTCGACACCATGCGCATTATCATTCGCCGATGCGTTCGTCTCTACGTGCGCGCCTCGGCCCCGCGACGCAGCTGTCCGCAGGCGGCCTCAATCTCCTGGCCAAGCTCACGCCGCACGGTGCAGGATATGCCAGCCTGCTCCAGCACCTCCCGGAAGAGTTCTACCTGCGCCCGCGGCGAGGGCCGGTAAGGAAACTCCGGTACCGGATTCCACGGAATCAGGTTGACGTGGCACGGAAAGCGGCGGATGAGGCGCACCAGTTCGTGCGCCAAGGGCACCCCGTCGTTGACGCCGTCAATGAGGAGGTATTCATAGGTCACGCGCCGGCGCGTCTTCTGCCAGTACAGCTGCAGCGCGTCCATCAGCCGCGCGACCGGGTAGGCGCGGTTCACCGGCATAAGCTGGCCGCGCACGGCATCGTTGGGCGCATGCAGGGACACCGCCAGGGTCACCGGCATGCCCTCGTCCGCCAGTTTCTCGATGCGCGGCACCAGGCCGCTGGTCGAGACGGTCAGATGACGGTACGAAAGGCCGAGCCCATCGGGATCATGCATCAGGCGCAGGCTGCCGACCGTCCCCGCGTAGTTGTCGAGCGGCTCCCCGATGCCCATCAGGTCTACCCGTCTGACTTTATCGCCGCGCTCGTTCAGCAGGCTGGTGGCCAGCGCCACTTGATCCGCGATCTCGCCCGCACTCAGGTTGCGGGTCTTGCCGAGAAGGCCCGACGCACAGAAATGACAGCCCATCGCGCACCCCACCTGGGTGGACACGCAGACGGACCAGCCGTATCGATGCGGCAGCAGCACCATCTCCACCAGCTCGCCATCTTTCAGGGTCACAGCCAGCTTCTCGGTGCCGTCGCGGGCACGCTGCCGGGTCTGGACCTGCAGGCGCTCAAACGGCCAGTCGGCTTGAGCCCGCCTGCGGAGGTCCTTGGGCCACACGCCCAGCTCGTCATACGACGCGATGCGCTGCTTCCAGAGGGCCTGGTACAGTTGACGCCCGCGATAGCGCGGAATACCCGCTTCCTCGACCAGCGCCTCAAGCTCCGCCTGTCCCATCGACAGCACGTCCACGGCCATGATATCCTCCCGACTCAGCGTGCCCGCCGCAGGCGAGCGATAAAAAAGCCGTCCAGATCTTCCGGGCCCGGCGGGACGGTCAGCCAGGGGCCGTCAGCGAAGCGGGCCCACGCTCCCGGCAGGACAGCGCTCACATTTTCCGGCGCGTATGCCGGATGCTCGGCGAGTACCGCCCCTATCACCTCCCGCGTCTCCTCCGGCTCGGTGGAACACACACTGTACACCACCACACCGCCTGGTTCCACCGCCTCCAGGGCGGCCTTCAGGAGCGCGATCTGCAAGAGTGGAAAGCGTGCCAGATCGCGCGGCCTCCGCCGCCAGCGAATGTCGGGCCGCCGCCGGAGGATGCCAAGTCCGGTGCAGGGGGCGTCCACCACGACCACCCCCGCCTGCTCCGTGTGGGCCACCACGCGCGCATCGCCCAGCACGGGCGCCACGCGTTGCGCCAATCCAAGCCGCTTGGCGTTTTGGCGCAGGCGCCCGAGCCGTTCGGGGGAAGTGTCGACCGCGGTCACGTGGGAGGCCCGATTCCGGTCGGCCAGATGGAAGCTCTTGCCGCCCACCCCCGCGCAGAGATCGAGGATGCGCGCACCGTCCTGCCCGTCGGCGGCATAGGCCACTGCCATGGCGCTCTCGTCCTGGACATAGACTCGGCCCTCCTGAAAGGCCTGCGAG
>JBMFXK010000387.1:0-3165 GCA_049964315.1 Clostridia bacterium
CGGGCCTATGGCGCGGAGGCCCGACCGCGGAGGGATGCCCTACTCCACGAGGTCCCGCTGCTTGTATGGGGACTATCCGACGGCACCCGCCACGGCACGGCCATTCAAAGGATCGGCCCGGGGACCTGAAGCAGATTCCGTTCACGTGTTTCGTCAACCAGGAGGGCGTTCCCCCGATGGGCACGGTCGAGGACGGGAACCGCTCGGACCAGCGGCTGAACCGGGCCCAGATCGACCGCATTGTGCGGGACTCCAGCCCAGAGGCGTGGCGGGACCTCGTCTACATCGCCGATTTGGCCCTGGTTCCCGGGCCCAACCTCGACCGCCCGGCCGCGTTGCCACGCGTGCTCTACAGGTTTGGGGTTGCCGCGGCCGCGGGGGAGTCGGCCGCGTGGATCCCGGCAGGCCGGGTCGCAGAGTCCCCCGCGCGGCGACGTAGGCCGCGTCGGAACAGACTGGGACCAGTGGGGAACGGGCGTACCGCCTCGTGGTCTACCGGTCCTCCCGTTTGGACCTCCGGAAGGCCAAGACCCTGGAGCGCGAACTGGCCCAGGCACGCATGGCTCCCATGGTAGCGGCGCTTGCGTGGGACCTCGCGCAACCGGGAAACTGCGACCACAGTTTGGACCTCGAACGTCCTTGATTTTTATTCCTTTGGAAAACAGGTTTCTGTGCATGGAAAAAGTCGACCCGTTAGATTGCCGATGTCAGAAATTTAATCTGGCAGTGGTATCGGCCCCAATGTCGGAGGAATCCGGTCGAGGTATCGGCTCGTGGATCGAGTGCGGTCGGAAATGATAAGACTCAATGGCTTTGCCCGAATGATGGTCGATTTTCGCCACGGTTCCCGATGGAGTCCCGGCGACACTGCAAGAGTGTTAGGGACCGCGCGATAAGCGCTTCGGGGATTCGTGCGCCCCGATTCACCCTGACTGATGCCGAACGCGCTAGGCGTCCGGCGTTTTTGCCCTTGTGTCCATATCAACGGGGGTGGCAACGAGTGAGTTTCGGGCAACCGTCTGCGACGACCCGTCCCGCACGTCCAGTGCGCATTACCGCACATCAAGACGGAGACGGGCAGTGGACCTTCGCATGGAACGGATACTGGACGCCGTCACAAGCAAGGCGGGCCGAAGTGCGCCAGACGGGCAAGTGGGACCGAGATGGCGGCGTGATGTTCAGCGTACGGGATCGAAACCTTTCCCTCGGGGATCTCCACGACGCCTTTGTGGATAGCGCCCTTGCCCGCGATCTGGCACGGCAGGGAGTCTTGGGAGGCGAGGCCCCCACGTGCTATCCGGTGTTTTCCCCCACCGGCGAGCACCTGAGTGATGTCATCCAGCCGCAAGCCCAGTCGCTAATCGATCGCGGCCTTGCCACGTGGATCAAGCCCGAGCGACATGCGGTAGGACTGTGGATGGTTCCGCTGGACGAGCGGCCTTCAGCTGCGCCCAGTGACCCCGACTGGGCCGCGAAACACACTCCTTCACTGACCGACGTCTTCGGTCAGTGGGCACGCTTGCTGCGCCCGAATCGGGCCGAGGTACTGATTGTGGCTGCCTCCGAAGGGCGTTCGCTGGCGACAATCGCGCAGGATTCCGCCGAGTCGCACTTCTTCCTGGCCGCGGCTGCTCTGGTCAATCTGGTTCGGGAGCAGGTGGAAAGTGTCCAGGAATGGAGTCGCATCGAGTGGGCCCTCCTCGCCCGCGACTGGCTCTCGGCCGTGCGCGCTGGCGAGGATCCGGGTCCCGCCTTATGGCGCGTGGTCGATCATCCCCCCATACACAGCAGTCACGCAGCCGGCTGAAAAGCCGGCCCTTTTTTCGGTCTGACGGGAAAGGAGTCCACCCATGTCCTACTACTCCACGCCGGAGTGGTATCCCACGGACAATCCGACCATGCCGGAACCGCCGGGAGGCACGTCGTCGACGGAAGCGGGAGCCATGGTGCAACGCGTTCTGACTGACCAGAACGGCACGAACACGATTCTTGGGATTTTCGTCCCCGGTCCTCAGATAATGGCGCCCCACACGTCGCCCGACCTTGAGCAGATCTGGGAAGTGACCGCGCCGCACCCGCCTTCCCTGGTGCCAGGGGGGGTGCCCGCGTGACGACATTACGACGGTCCTGGCCGGATCCGGAGGCTGCCCGGGAGTCCGACCCGCGCATCGAGGCACTGGGCAGGGCGCTTTTGGCGCTCGCAGCGCAACCCTCGCCGATTCCCTGGTCGGCGATTCGCCTGCTCGGGCGCGCGCTCCTGGCGTGTGGTCGGACATGGCCGGTTGAGGATCCACAGACCTTGATCGACACCGCACTCGCCGCGGCGGGCGCTACTGCCTCAAGCGCCGAGCGCGCAATCATGGCCCAGGCGCTCGTCAGTCCCGTCGATCTGATTACGTTGCACGTTCCGCCGCCGAGGGTGTTCCAGCCCCAACCGGCGACCGGACCGGAGCCCCGGCCCCTGTCTCCGGCGCAGCTTCATGCCCGCCGGCAGCTCAGGGCCTTCGGGGAACACCTGGTGATGCAGGGATCCGACCCCGTCCCCCTGGCTTGGAAAGTGGCCATCTTGGGTCACCTCCGCGCGGGCTACGGAGCGGAAGCTGGCCTAGGTCCGGACGAATGGTATGGATTTACCCGGGACGTTGTCGCCCGGGCCCTCTGGAATGCCCCCGTCGACCGGCTGAACGCCGCTGAAGCGGCGGCTTTCGCCAACCTGGTCGGCTGGTACCGGGGCTGTGCCTCTGAGCTCGTGGAGAGGAGTGACTGACCATGGCGCACCCTGCCCGAAACGCCGGCTCCGAGCTCCTCTCCCGGGTGGGGCTCGCGATCGGCGTGAATGCAGATGGGCCCTGCACGATCCGCAACCACGGCACCACGACTCACCGCTGGGGCTCGTTTGCGTTTCATGTGGTGCCGCGGCCGCACGACGGCGGTGGCTCGTAATCCTGACAGGCAGAGCTAGAGACAGACCGGCGCTGGCTTGAACACCCTCATCCCGCGATCACGTAGCTCCGTCTGTCGGCCCCGCCGCGGGACATCGAATAGGTAGTCACCGACCTGGCCGCCATAGGAGTGATCACGCATGTCTGGAGGTGCCCGATGGGACGTTTACTCGTATACCCCGCGTCTCCACCTCCTTGTGATCACCTCGCTAGTGCCAAATGA
>JBMFXK010000388.1:0-3152 GCA_049964315.1 Clostridia bacterium
TCAAGGTCCACCTCCCCGGCATCGGTCCGGCGCTTGACCCCTATTCTAGGAACCGGTCCCTGCGGATCCTGTCAGGCGGCGGCCGGGGCAGCAGGCGGTCGGAGGTGCTTTCTGGCGCACCAAAAAGGCCACCTCCCGACGGGAGGCGGCCTCAGTCGATTGGACCTACGAACGCCGACGAAGGAAGGCGGGAATATCCAGCTCGTCACTACTAAAGGCACGAACTTCCACGTCGCCAGTCTCCGCGGATGTCTCGCTGTCGGTCGACAGGCGCCCACGTTCCCCGGAGAAACCAGTGGCAATCACCGTGACGCGCACCTCGTCGCGCAGGCTGTCGTCCACCACCGCCCCGAAGATGATGTTGGCCTCCGGATCCGCGGCCTGAATGACAATTTCCGCAGCCTCGTTCACCTCATAGAGGGCCAGGTCACTGCCCCCCGTGATGTTGAGCAGTACGCCGCGAGCGCCGTCGATGGCCGTTTCCAGCAAGGGGCTGGAAATAGCCGCCTTGGCCGCCACCTGGGCCCGGTTCTCGCCCTGGGCCACCCCCACCCCCATGAGGGCCGATCCCATCTCGGACATGATCGTCTTCACGTCGGCAAAGTCGAGATTGATGAGGCCCGGGACCGCTATCAGGTCAGAAATGCCCTGCACACCCTGGCGAAGCACATCGTCCGCAATCCGGAAGGCGTCCATGATGGTGGTGCGCCGCTCCACCACCTGCAGCAGGCGGTCGTTGGGAATCGTGATGAGGGTGTCCACCTTGCTCTTCAAGTTGGCCGTGCCGTGTTCCGCGTACGTGGCACGGCGGCGGCCCTCAAACGTAAAGGGCTTGGTGACCACACCGACGGATAGGGCGCCCACCTCTTTGGCCACCTCGGCCACCACCGGGGCGGCCCCCGTGCCGGTGCCGCCGCCCATACCGGACGTGACGAACACCATATCGGCGCCCCGCAGCGCATCAGCCAGCTGCTCCCGGCTCTCTTCGGCCGCCTTCGCGCCCACCTCCGGGTTGGCACCGGCGCCCAGCCCCTTGGTCAGCTTGGCTCCGATCTGCAGCCGGACCGGAGCCTGGGACAGGGCCAGGGCTTGGGCATCGGTGTTGATGGCGATGAACTCCACGCCTTTCAACCCCGCCTGAATCATGCGGTTGACGGCGTTGGACCCGCCGCCCCCCACTCCCACCACCTTAATGACGGCGAAGTTTTCCGTGGATTGGTCAAAGTCCAGCATTCCGTTACCTTCCTCCCTTGATGCGGTCCGAAGACCGTCCCCGTCCCGAGCGAGCCTGGGCTCTGTGTCTTCAAAAGCGTCTCAACTCCAGGTGCGGAGCCATCCCTGTACGAGCCGGGTCCATGCCGTCTCGCGGCGAAATCCGAGACCATCCTGGAGCGCAATCTTGGCGAGTCCCACCACGTTGGCGTGTCCGGGACTCTTGACCAGATCCGAAAGACCCCCCATTCCATGGGGCGCCCCCAGCCTCACCGGCCACCCCCACACTCGCTCGAGCCACTCCTGGATGCCCTTCAGGAGCGCCCCTCCCCCCACCAGCACCACGCCGCCGGGGGGCCCCTTCGTCCAACTTATGGTTTTCAATGCATCCTGCACCAAGGTCAGCCATTCGTCTAGACGAGCCTCCACAATTGCTGAGACCTCGTCCAGGCCCACCAGCTTCATCGTCTGGCCGTTTACGCTTTTCAGTTCGACCATGCCGTCTGCTTGTCCTATCGCCGAAGCTCGCTCGATCTTTAAACGTTCAGCTTGGGCCGCCACGACTCCGAGCCCGACCGCCAGATCCGACGTAATCAGATCGCCGCCGACGGGCACCACTGCCAGAAGCTGGGGGAGGCCGCCCCGCCACACCATCACCTGGGTGGTGCCCCCTCCGATGTCCAGCAGCACCACGCCGAGCTGGCGCTCGTCTTCGCTGAGAGCTCCCGAAGCCGCCGCCAGGCCGGCCGGAACCCAATACGGGTGCGCCAAGCCCGCCATCTGCAGGGTGCGCCGCAAGTTTCGGAGCTGCTGAGTCTGCGCACTCACCACCAGGCTCTCCATGGTCATCCGCTGTACGGCGAGCCCCACGGGGTTGCCCACCGAGGACAGCCCATCCAGCTCGAAGTTGCCGCGGATGACGCGGATGGCCTCGCGGCCCGACTCAACGTCCTGCCGGGCAGCCCGATGGGACAGCCCCTCAAGGTCCTGGTCGGTTACACTCCGCCCGCGCAGGTCGGCGCTCACTCTCTCCACCTGCGCATGCACATGGTCGCCGTTCACCGCGGCGGCGACGTCAACCGGCTCGAACCCCGCCATGCTGGTGGCGCGATTCACGGCGTCGCGCACGGACTGCGACGCCCGTTCCGGCTCCACCACGAGCCCGCGCTTCACCCCCGCGATGGGGGTCACGGCGATTCCCAGTACGGCGATATCTCGATCCGAGCGTACTTCCGCCACCAGAGCGGCAGCTTTGGTGGTCCCGACGTCCACCGCTAACACACGTTGCCGGCGCGGCATTCAGTCGGACTCCTCCCCAAGCCTTTGTGGCCTGTGTTCTCGCCGTTCTGTCGAATGTCCTGCTGCGTCAAAACCGCTAGGGGTTTGTCTCTGGGCTCTGCCGCCGTCGGCGGATGCGGTCCTGCAGGAGATGACGAATCTGGCCTAAATTCTGAAACAGGCGGTAGCCGAGCGCAAACAACGCCGCGTAATAAAGCTGAACTCCAAGCTTGTCGCCCAGATAGGTGAGGCCCGCGGCCAGGATGGCGTTTGAGATGAGGCCCGATGCAAACGTCACCGCGTCAAACTTGCCCTCCAGGCTCGCGCGCAGACCGCCAAACAGCGAGTCAAAGGCTGCCAGGAGGGCGATCGACAGGTAGCTGGCCACCGCCAGCGGCAGCACCACCGGAAACGCGAGTCCCACCAGGAGGCCCAGCACCAGGCCGACCACCACGACCCACATGATGATTCCCCCCGCAAAGAGTTCGTCAAAGAAGCCGTCGAGGCAGGTGAATCAGGACGCCTTCGGATCCGGCGTCGCATAGCGGAACACGGTCCGCTCCGAGTAGGCGGGCACCGAGACGACCTGTTCCTGGCTGTAATGGATCTGAACCAGGTAGGACCATCCCTGCACCTCGGGGTCCTGTTCCAGAGCGTTCAGC
>JBMFXK010000389.1:0-3149 GCA_049964315.1 Clostridia bacterium
CCCATGATCGCGGTGGGCTGGAGCAGCACATCTGTGGACGCCCTGCCATTCTCAATCTCATGGGCAATGGTGAGCGCCCGTTGAATCGGGATCGCAAAGGCGGTCGTGCTGAACTCGGAGTCACCGCTGGATCCGCCTGCCGCGGTGTCCATCCCCACCACGCGGCCGTTCGTGTTCACGAGCGGACCGCCGGAATCCCCAGGGGCAAGGGCTGCGCTCATCTGGATCATGTGCGTGAGCGTCTCCGACCCGCCCGAGTAGTCGGTGGCCGTGATGGTCTGATCCAGGAGCACCACAGCGCCCGACGTAACGGTGGGCATGCCGCCCTTACCGAGCGCGTTGCCGATGGCGATGACAGCCTGACCGATGCGGGCGGGGGCGCTGGCAATCGACACGGTGGGCAGGTGCGACACGCCCTCCATCTGGACCAGCGCCACATCCGCCGTGGGGTCCACGCCCAGCACCCGTCCCGTATAGATGGTGGAGTGGCCCACGATGTTGATGGAAATGGTGGATGCGCCCCTCACCACATGGTTGTTGGTCAGGACGAGCCCGCTTGATGTGAGGATCATACCGGTGCCGGAAGCGCCTCCCGTGTTGGCCGGCAGCGTCACGTTGATGTCCACCACTGCCGGCTCGACGCGGGCGGCGACGGCGTTGGCCACGGAGGAGCTGACCGATGGCGGGAGTGTCGCGGAGTTGGAGACGCCCGACCCACCTGAACTGGAGGGCGGTGTAGTGGGGAGGGTGAGACTTACCGAAGCCGGGGTGTGCTGCACCGGAAGCAGGGCGGCGGATATCGGAATCTCGGGACCCGGCAGCAGATGCTCATGGGCCAGCACGACGGCGGACGCTCCGAGCACGATTACGATGGCGAGTCCCAAGATGCCGCGGTTTTTCGTATGCCACCCTCCGCCTCGAAGCGCGCCGGGGAAGCTCCCGATGGCACGCGATATTAATGCCTAATGATGACATGTTCGCGTGCACTTGGGGCTTAGAGTCTGCTCAGCATACACATTGAGCGAGAACGCGCATGCAAATGTTGTGAAACCGTGCCGGTGCCGCAGTGGTCTTCGTGACCGATCACGGCCGGCACGCCCAGGGAACCACGCCCCCCGTGTGCTTTCGAGAGGCCGGACGAGGTCCAGCTTTTACACCCCGCACCGGGCTCTTCCCTTCCACGATGAGAAGGTCCACCAGCCAGACCGGGTTCGCCTCTGCCCGTCGGTAGAACACCTGCAGGTGCCCGTGCCAGATCGGCTCGGGCAAATTGGAGGTGATGTCGATGGTGCCGAGGGACCGCAAGGCGTTTGCGATGACAGACTGGGCCGTCTTCGCATAGCCGTCCCGGGTCAGTACCTGCAGATCGACATCAGGCCCATCGTCAGCCCTGCCCATCGCCAGGGAACCATCCGACCAGAACGTCGGCACATTCTCATCGGTCCGGAACGCGTCGTCCAGAACCTGCCGCATCATATCTTTCGAAACCGCCGCCATCGATACCGCCTTCTTTCGCCGCGCCTGACGAAAGGAGGGCAACTTGGCGGCCGCGTCGCCAGACACCGAGTCGGGCCACCCGCTTGCCGACCGGCTGCTCTTCGTAGGCATGGGGGCCGTTTCACGGCTGGAAGGACGGAGCATACAGGCTGGGCGGGCATCCACCACCGGACATGCCGGCGAGGCCGCGGACAGATGGAGCGCTCCATATCCAACGGCTCGAGCGCCCGAAGGGGTCGAGAAGCGAGGGCTGTCCACGGCCCGTCACGAAGGCACGGTGGTGAGCAGCCCTAGAGTTTGCCCATGATGAGGATGATGCCGAGTCCGATAAAGGCCACGCCGGCAGCGAAATGAATGAAGTGCGCGGGCACCAGCCGGGTGATGGCCTCCCCGAACACGACTCCCAGAGCGGCTGACAGCACGAGCGCGGCCGCCGCTCCGATGAAGACTTCCCAGGGTGAGTCGGACTGGGCGGACAGGGTCATGGTCGTAAGCTGTGTCTTGACGCCATTGCTAAACTGACATCCGTCTGCGGTGCGGCCTCCGGCGCTTCCACGGGCAATCGGATCCGGATCTCGCAGCGCCCGTCGGGGTAGACCGCCACGCCTTCGGATCCCACCACCGCGCCCAGAATCTGCCGCCGCGTTTCAACCGATAGGTCCCCCTGCGCCAATAGGGTCACAAAGTACGCGCGCACCTGTTCGGGATCCCGCACCCACGCCGGACGGGCCCGATCGAGGTCACGCTGCTCCCGCTCGAGGCGCACCAGACGATCCTGGGCTTCGCGGACGCGACCGCGGATCGCCTCCAGCTTTCCGGCAACCACTTCCGGGCGAAACGTTTCGGCCAACGCCAAATCGAGGAGCTTCCCTTCGTCCCGATTGCAGCGGTCAATGTCTGCCCGGGCGTCCGCGATACGCGATGCCAGCGCTCGCCGAGCGGTCTCCCCGTCGTCGGGTCCCAGAGCCCGTTCCACCGCCCGCGGATCGGCCGCCAGCGCCGCGACCTCGCCCCAGACGGCTTGATGCAGGTCCTCAGCGCGCATGAACGGAAAGGCACAAACCGTCTCGTGCCGAATGCGCGCTTCGTTGTACCGACTGCCGCAGGTGTAATAGCTATAGCGATTTTTCGACCCCGGGCGACGCAGGGTCAATAGTGAGCCACAGAGCCCACACCGCACGAATCCGGTCAGTAGGTCCGGCGTGCCCTGGATGCGGGCCCGGCTGACGGTCCGGTTCCCGTCCAAAATGCTTTGCGCCCGATCCCACAGGGCGCGGTCGATGAGCGCGGCGTGCGCGCCCGGGGCGACGACCCATTCGGCTGGCGAGCGTGGCGTCTGGTTGCCGTGCATGGGCTGGGAGGTCTTGCCCCAGACATAGTCCCCTGTGTAGACCGGGTTGCGAAGAATTTGCCGGATACCGGTGGGGTTCCACCCGTTTCTCGCTCGGGTGGGCGACGGGATGCCTTGCTCGTTCAGCCAGCGGCAGACCGCCCGGAGCCCCCGTCCCTCGGCCTCACTCACGTGGACATAATGCTGGAACAGCAGGGACACGATTTCGGCGGCGGTGTGGCCGCCTCCCCACGACTCGTCATTCGGCACCAGTTGGCCTTCCGCGGTTGCCGCATAGCCGAACGGGAGGGCCCCTCCCGTA
>JBMFXK010000390.1:0-3137 GCA_049964315.1 Clostridia bacterium
GCCCTGAGGCAGGCCCTGGCCGCTGGCTACGCGGGCGACGTCGGCGGCACTCGCGGCCCAACAACGCCGTCACCACCTCCCCGTCCGCCTCGGTCCGCTCCTGGTGCGCCCTCACCCAAGTCGGGGGCAGGCGTTCACCGAATATGGTTTGCGGGCACGTGGCGATGTCGCACCAGAACGTGAGACACAGATCTGAGTATTTCGAGGTTACCTTTTACACCGCCACCATCGGCAGCCGAACGGGGCGTGCATCGTCAGGGCGATGGGGAGGTGTCGACGCGACGAAACAGCATCCGTAAGGCGTTCACCAGCGGCGGGAGGTCGGTCGTCAGCACTTGGGGATCGTGCATGACGTCGCTGGCCATCAGTACCCAGTGGTCATCGCTCAGCAGCGTGAGCCATCCGTGTCGCTCGAGCGGGCTGTCGCGAACCGGCCTCGGTGCCCGACACCGCCCGCATCCGGGCGGTGGGCAGCCGTCGAAGCAATAAAACGTGACGGCGACACGCCGATCGACCGCCCGGTCGAGGACGTCCTGTACGGACTCCACGGTCCCCACCGAGGCCCCGACGTCAAGGCGGACGCGGGCCCCGTGAATGAGATCCTGCGCCTGCTGACGCAGCGCGCCGGCCCCGCGGGCGACGGCCACGTGCGGCGGCGGCGTGTGCTCGGCGAGATGCATGGTCACCGACGCCAACGTGTCGTGAAACGCCTGGCGCAGGGTGCGCTGCAGGGCGGTAAACGCCACGGTCTGATAGCGGATGGGTCCGGGGCCTGGCACCTCCACGACGGCACCTCGCCGGACGAGGCGCTGCAGTGCCGGATACGCGTTCGGCCGGGGAATGTCTGCTAATTTGGCGCACTGATAACCCGTCTGCGGATCCTCGACCGCTTGCAGGGTGACGTACAATCGGGCCTCCAACTCCGACCAGCCCAACTGCTGCAACCCAGAAATCGCCGGATGGTCTGTCATGCGCCGTCCTCTTCCTGTTTTGGATGATCTCTACTCTACGCGACGTGAGGGAGTTATACTCATAACTACTAAGGAGGTGTTCGGGGTGCCTGTCAACGAAGGCCGTGTGGACCGAGGCGTCCGCGTGGTGATCGGACTCATTTTAGGCGTTCTTGCGTATCGGCACCTGGGCGGCGCGGTAGGGACCTGGGTCTTTGGGATCGTGGGCGCGGTGGCCTTTCTCACCGGGGTGACCGGCTTCTGCCTCCTCTACCGTGTCTTTCATGTGTCCACGTGTCCGACCCGCGCCTGATCAGGATTCCCTCTGCGGGGAGACGGCGGTACGCCGTCTCCCCGCCGTGATCAAACGGGGTCGTCCTCCGGCGACGGTCCGAGGAGGATGCCCGGACGCACCCTCGGGGCGAGGCATGGCAGGGGATGGGCTCGGTGGTCGCCGGGCGATCCGCGGTCGAGCGCAGGATCGGGGTGTCGACACGACGCCGGGCCGGATCGAGCGCGCGGGCCGCGAAACGCTGGGCGTGTTCGACCACGCGGTCGCTGTGGGAACCCGCCTCGCCCGCGGATCCGGCTGCCGCACACGCCAGCCGCCCCGGACCCATTGACGTTTCGGTGTCGCCGCCACCAGAATGAGGGCGGTCGGTGTCGAATAGCGGCGCCGAGACTGGGACCGATGCGGGGAGGGCGCGATGGACAAGCAGACCGCGATCCGGCTTGCGGCGCTGGAACAGGCGCGAGCGGGACTGGAACGGGCGTGGCGCGAGGACGGCGGCTTCACGCCGCGGGTACGGGCGCTCAGCGTGTGGGTCGACGGGATGGTGGTGGCCTGGCAGAGACGGCACGGGGCCGCCGGCTCCGGGATGGTGCCGGCCGACGGGGATCGGAAGGCGCTGGGCCGAGGGGCGGAAACCGCGACCGGGTAAGGGCGGGCCCTGAGGCCACGCGATCGGAGTCCGGCGCCGCCGTCTCAAGAGACCGTCGTTGCCCGCCGCGCGGCGGCGCCCCCTCCCGGGACGCCGATCGCTACCGGCCAGCGGACGAGAGGGGAGGAGGAGCAGCGGCTACGACCGCCCCCGGGTTCTGGCGCGCTTCGTGGAGGCTCGTGAAAAAGGCCCACGCCGCGACACCGAACAGGATTGGCACCGCCAAAAGGAACCCGGCTCCCAAATTGTGCAGGTTGTGAATGTGGAGCGGTGTCACGAGCACGAGTCGGGGCATCAGGCCCGGCAGGACGAGTCCCATGAGGGCGACGAACACGAAGGCCAGTCCCCCGCCCGCGAGCGTACGCCCGCTCATCTGGCGGGCCACGAATTGGCGGGCCTCGGCGCTCAAGTGCCGGCGGGCCATCCAGGCGCCAAACACTGAGCCTAGCAGGATCTGCATGACCATCGTGCCGAGGCCGAACAGCGCCCCGGGCACCCAGCCCCACCACGCACTCGGCATGGCCGGCGCTAACACGGTATAGATAATGGCCGCGAACGCGCCCACCCCCCAACCCGCGATAAAGCCATGTACGAGCGGCATGTAGGGGGGGATGGGGCGGGGACCGGCAGGCCCCTGCGCTTTACCCGGGTCAGACCGGTGGACATGGCCCAGGTGGAGCACCTGGCCCTTGCGGAGAATATACAGGCCCGAGGCCACCATGACGGTGCCCACGACCAGATACACCACGTATTCCCACCGGGCTGCGAACTGAAACGCGCTCAGAGCCAAGAACGCCAATTCCGAGGCGAGGGCCCGTTGCAGGGTAAACGCGGCCGAAAACAGAAAGCCCACGCGCCGCCCGCCGCGGCTCGAGTAGCTCCCGACCGCGTAGCTGAAAGTGATAGGCCAGGTGTGCTCATCCGGCGTAATGCCGTGGGTCATCCCCAACAAAAAGGCCGTGGGCAACACCAGCGCCAGCGTGAGATGCTGGGGATTCCACAGGTTGAGCATACGCCCCGCCTCCCTGATGCAAGGTTATTGCATGTACAACATACTTGCGGTTGATCGTCGCGTCAAGCGACCTAGGCGCTCTGGGATAGGCGCCCTCCCGGGGGGACCCGGACGTGGCGGCGCGAGTACGACGCGATGGAGGAACTCGCCGCCGGACGGAGTCTGGCCGCTCGCGGGCTAGGGCAGGAACGGTCGGCCGCGACCGCGACGCGATATGCAAACGTCGGTCGCTGC
>JBMFXK010000391.1:0-3114 GCA_049964315.1 Clostridia bacterium
GTTGGTGACCTGGGGGCTCCCGTACTTGCGGTCCAGCACCGCCGCCCGTCCCCTCGGTCCGAGGGTGGGCCGAACCACCTGCGCCGCCTGAGCCGCACCCCGGAGCAGGGCCTCCCGGGCGGCGTCGTCGAACTTGAGCTGCTTGGCTGTCAAGGGTCACGCCTCCATGCTTAACTCGCGAGGGCCGCGGCCCCACCGGGGGCCGCGGCGCACGATCTCAGCCCTTGCCGTTGGGCGAGACCACCGCCAGGACGTCACGCTCGGACAGGATGAGGTACTCCTGGTCGTCGATCTTGATCTCGGATCCCGCGTACTTCGCGTAGATCACCCGATCCCCGACCTTGACGTCGAGCTCCACCCGCTGCCCGGTCTGCTCGTTGTACTTGCCGTTCCCGACGGCCTCGATCAGTCCCTCCTGGGGCTTCTCCTTGGCGGTGTCGGGGAGCACGATGCCACTCTTGGTGGTCTCCTCGCGCTCCAGGGGCTTCACCACCACACGGTCGGCCAGGGGACGAAGCTTGAGGCTCATGAGCACTCCTCCTTACCAATTAGCACTCGCTAGGGGCGAGTGCTAACAGTCTAGCTCCTGAGCCGGGGACGGTGCAAGCGGACCGTTCCTGGACCAGCGGTCAGGTCCTCCTGGCTTCGCCCCCAAGAGAGCGAGGGCTCCCGCACGGACCGGTCTGCCGCCAACGCCGAGCCTGCCCCGTGACACGGTGACCCGCGGCGATGGGCGGTCAGTGTTCGGCCATACTCGGTAGCCGAGCACCCGCCCATGCGCACCAGAACGCGACGCGGTCGACCGTGCCATGAGCCCGGGGCCGCACGGAGCCATCGCAGTGAGCGGGAAGCGAGCACCTCGGGCTGCCCGCCATCCAGCGATCAGACAGCTACCGGCCTCTCCACGGTCGAAGCTGAGTAGTCCTCCATCCCCGCCTCTTCTAGAGTGCGGCCCTTGGGCTCTGGGAGGGCCCATAGGGTGAGGGCAACGCCCACCACCGACACGCCAGCGAGGATGCCTAAACTACCCGAGAGTCCCAGGGCCTTCACCGCAGTTGGCATTATCAGGGCAGCCACGAAGGCGCCGAACTTGCCCCCACCGGCTGAAATCCCGTCGGCAAATCCCCTGAAGGCGGTGGGGAAGATCTCTGAGGGATAAACGAACGTGGTCTCATTGGGTCCGAACTCGATGAAGAAATAGGTGATCCCGTAGATCACCAGGAAGAGCACCGGGATCTTGACGATGCCCGGCACGACCCAGATCAGCCCATAGCCGATCGCCATCATGGCAAAGCCCTGCCACTGAATCCGCCGGCGCCCCACCTTATCCATCAGGAAGACGGCCACCCAGTAGCCGGGTACCGCGAAGACAGCAAATATGATCGCGGCCACGATCGTGTTGTGGAGCAAGCTGGCCTTTCCGAAGAGGGCCTTTAGAATCACCTGGGACGAAACCCCATTGCCATAGAACGCGACGTCCATGAGCATCCAGCACCCGGCAGTTCCGATCAGCCGCTTCACGAACACCGGGCTGGTGATCGCCGGGCGATGGCCGTTCCGCGAGGCCCCATTGGACTCAGGACGGATGGCCACGGTCTCACCGGTGGTCCACTTGACCGCGTCCGCGGTCGCGGCCAAGTCTCCCTTAATGGCGAGGCTGTAGCGGGGGGTCTCCTTGATGCGGCGCCGCAGGTAGATCACCGAGATCGCCGGAATGGCGCCAAAGGCCAGCATCACCCTCCAGGCGAGGTTGGCGGGAACCCCGGTCGCGAGCAAAAGCGACGCGAATAGTGGGCCAGCGAGCAGCCCGAAGCCCTGCATGGCGAAAACTGTGCCGATCAGCCGTCCTCGATTGGCCCGGTTGGCGTACTCGGAAGTGATCACCGCTGAGGTGGCATAGTCCCCACCGACCCCAATACCCACCACGATCCGGCACAGAAACAGCGCCAGGAAGTCGCCGGTGAAGGCCGAGGCAACGGCCCCCAGAACCAGCAGGGCCATCTCCGTCCCGTAGATCGCTTTTCTGCCGAAGACGTCCATCAGACGGCCGAAGATCAGAGCGCCAAGCACCGAGGCCAAGAGCGAGATGGAATTCAGAAGCGAAAGCTCATCCAGCGACAGGTGGAAGATCGGAGTGAGGATCGCGGTGACGGTGCCGATGATGAAGAGGTCGTACGCGTCTGTGAAGAACCCCATCCCCGCGGTGAGTACGGTGTACCAGTGCCTCGAGTTGAGGCTGGCGTTGTCCAGGGTGCCCAGAAGCGCCGAGGCACCGCCCGGTCTGCCGCTATCGGCGCCTGCCATGAAGTCTCCCTCTGCTGCAAGTGCGAGGAGTGGACGACGCTTCGAGCGCGTAGGGTTCGAGGTCCGCGCCTCGCCGCCCTGTCCTTGGGCTTCCGCCCCTCCTCCCGTGGCCGCTCATCTGCATGACCAATTTTCCAAAGGCGGGGTTAGGAAAAGGTTAAGGAGATCAGCTGCGGACTAACGAGCCAGTCACGACGTTCTGCCCCGGCCTCATCCCGGACGGCTTGAGCCCGTCCGCCAATAGCGAGGCAGGCGGTGCGCTCGAGATCGGCCAGCAAGATTCACTGCTGCCATCCGGGGTCAGCGACGAGATCCGGCGAGACAGCCGTCCGGCCCGACGTCCCGAAGCCACGGGGGGTGGATGCGAGGCCCCGTTCACGCTCACGACCCCCGTTCGGAGGGGAGCGCGCACGGCCCGAGTCCACGACCGGCGTCCGCCCGGCGGGACGGGAGAACGTGGAAACCGACCCTGCAAGCTCCGAATACCGGTGGAGTACTACATCCCGGAGGGCGTCGGCCGGGCAAAGACGGGACCGGCCGGAGGCAGAGCCGGAACGGAGGTCCGAGCGTGGCGCCGGACGGGCGACGGTGGTCCCGAGGAGCACGGATGGAGCGCCCGCGGAGTGTCCCACCCCACCGCCAACATCGTCCACTTCCGACTCCTGGACCGGCCAATTGGCCTTTTCATGCGCGCCGCGTCCTCGGCGCGGGCTTCGATCCCCGCGACTGGCCCCGCAAAAGCCAAGGCCACGCTTGCGGCACGTGGTCCGCTTCGGGGCCCGTGTGCGCGGCGGGCGCTTCGCCTATTCG
>JBMFXK010000392.1:0-3106 GCA_049964315.1 Clostridia bacterium
GGGCTGCGGGCACTCTGGCCCGCCTCATAGAGATGGGGGCCGAGGTGACCTGGGTGGTTGCCAGTGACGGCGCCATGGGCTCGTTTGATGATGAGGCGGCAGGCGGCATGGTTGAGACGCGCCGACAGGAACAGGAATCCGCGATGGCCATCGTGGGTGGAAGCCGGCTCGAGTGGCTCGGCTTTCGCGACATGACCCTGGCCCGGCACGAAGAGGAGTTGGAGAGCAGGGTGTACGCGGCCATCCGCCGCCTCAAGCCCGATCTGGTCATGGCACCTGACCCCTGGTGCCCTTATGAGGCCCATCCCGATCACCGCACGCTGGGCCGGGTCGTGGCGACGGCCGCGATCATGGCCGCCTTCCCGCTGGTCCACCCGGAGGCAGGCCCGGCGGTCGACACGCCGTCGGTGGCGTTTTATGCCACGGCCTGGCCAAACACCCTGGTGGACATTACGGAGACATTCGACCGCAAGGTGCAGGCGATACGGGCGCACATGAGCCAGTTCCCCGGCATGCAGGCCGACCTTATCACCTTCTACCTGCGCACCCGAGCCGGGGAGCTGGGCGCGGAGTCCGGTGTGGAGCTGGCTGAGGCGTTCAAGGTGCTCTCACCGTTTCATCTGCACTTCTACCCGGATGCGTGGCAGAGCTGACGTCGCTTGTCACGGATCCGACAAAAGGAGTAACGTGGCCCTAGTTGAGTCTTGCTCAGGATCCGTCCGGGCAAGCCTCGGACCGGATCCTGAGGTTCTGGTGTGCGCCCGCGGGGCGGACAGGTAAGAAAGCTGGCGGCCGCTGCAACCCTGGATCCGGCCAGCCTCTCCGGGTTGGCCGGAATGAGCCGCAAGATGGAGGCATGAGCGTGGAACAGTTTGATCTGGTGGTGCTGGGTGGGGGCACGGGCGGGTATGTGGCCGCCATCCGGGCATCGCAGCTGGGACTCAAGACCGCCCTGGTCGAGAAGGCCAAGGTGGGGGGCACGTGCCTCCATCAGGGATGCATCCCGACCAAGGCGCTTCTTCACACCGCAGACCTCTTGGACAGTTTCCGCCGCCATGATGAGTTTGGCATCACCCTTAAAGGCGAGGCGACCCTCGACTATCCAAAGGCCCAGGAGGCCAAGCAAAAGGTCGTCAACCAGCTCTGGCGTGGCGTGCAGTACCTGCTCAAGAAGAACAAGGTCACGGTCTATGAGGGAACCGGCCGCATCGCCGCCGCCGGGCGGGTCACGGTTGCGACGGCCAAGGGCGAGGAGACCATCGGTGCCAAAGACATTCTGGTGGCGACCGGTTCCGAGCCCCGCCCGCTTCCGGGTCTGGCGTTTGATGGCAAGCGGGTCCTGAGTTCCGACCACGTGCTCGAAAAGAAGGATGTTCCCGACAGCATCCTCATCATCGGCGGCGGTGCCATCGGGGTCGAGTTTGCCTCCATGTACTGTGACTTCGGGTCCAAGGTGACGCTGGTGGAGGCCCTTCCTCACATACTCCCGCAGGACGAGGCCGAGGTGGCGGCCGAGCTGGCCAAGCTCTTCGCCAAGCGCGGCATCACCATCCACGCGGGGGCCGCCGTGGACGTGGCCAACGTGTCCGTGACCGGCAAAGGCGTGAAGGCCAAGATCACGCGGAGCGACGGGCAGGCCGAAGAACTATCCGCGGAGGTTCTGCTGGTGGCCATCGGCCGTCAGGCGCTCACGGCCAATCTTGGGCTGGAGGCGCTGGGCGTCACGATGAACCGGGGCTTTATCGAAGTGGATGCGGAGTATCGCACCAGAGCGCCGCACGTCTCCGCCATCGGTGATTGCATCGGCGGTTACCTCTTGGCGCACGTGGCGGCCCACGAAGGCATGATTGCGGTGGAGGCCATAGCCGGCGAGCGGCCGGAGGCCCTCGATCCAAACCGCGTACCCCGGGTCACCTACTGCCGGCCCGAGGTGGCGAGCCTGGGACTGACCGAGGAGCAGGCCCGCACCACGGGACACGAGGTCAAGACCGGGGTGTTTCCGTTCCGGGCCAACGGGAAGTCGCTCATCCTGGGCGAGGCGGAAGGATTCGTGAAGCTGATTGCGGACGCGAGCACCAACGACCTCCTCGGTGCCCACATCATCGGACCCCACGCCTCTGACCTCATCAATGAGATGGCGCTGGCGAAGTTCCTGGAAGCCACAGCGTGGGAAGTGGCCGAGAGCGTCCATGCCCATCCGACCGTATCGGAGGTGCTCCACGAGGCCGCTCTGGTGGTGGAGGGACGCGGGATTCACGTGTAGAATGGCCGAATGTGGCCGACGGCGCGGGCTTAAGGAGCCCGCGGCGGCTGACCTGGGTGGAACGCGCAGAAGACGGCTCCAAAGCTCAGACAGGTTGGAAAGATCGGAACGGTTGGACAGGTCGGAAAGGAAGCGTTGAGCGTGCCCAGATCGCGCCGGCAGGAGGCACCGGACCGGGAGCTCATGCACCGGATGTATTACTACATGGTGCTGTCCCGGATGCTCGATGAGCGGACCTGGATTCTGAACCGCCAGGGCAAGGCGCCCTTCGTCATTTCGGGACAGGGCCACGAGGCGGCCCAGGTCGGCGCTTCGCTCGCGTTTGACCCTGCCGTGGACATCATGTGCCCCTACTACCGCGACATGGGCGTGGTGCTGGTCTTTGGCATGACGCCGCGGGAAGTGGTCAGCGGACACCTTGGCCGGGCCGTCGACCCCAGTTCGGGGGGTCGTCAGATGCCGTCCCACTGGGGTCATCGGACGAAGCACATTATTACCGGCTCATCGCCCGTGGCCACCCAGATCCTGCATGCTACGGGAACGGCGCTGGCATCGAAGCTGCGCGGGGAACGAGCCGTCTCCGCGGCGTTCTTCGGGGAAGGGTCGTCCAATCAGGGCGACTTTCACGAAGGTCTTAACTTCGCCTCCGTGCACAAGCTTCCGGTGATCTTCATCTGTGAGAACAATGGTTATGCCATCTCGGTGCCTCAGCGGCGGCAGATGGCGATTGCCGATGTGGCTGCCCGCGCGCATGGCTACGGGATGCCGGGGGTGTCGGTGGACGGTCTGGACCCGGTCGCCGTCTACGAGGCGACCAAGGTGGGCGTCGACCGGGCGCGGGCC
>JBMFXK010000393.1:0-3103 GCA_049964315.1 Clostridia bacterium
CCTCGTCCAGGAGGTGGGTGCAGAGAAAGATGGTCCGCCTGCCTTCGTCGGCCAGGTCGCGGAGAAGCTCGCGCACCCGCACGATATTCTCGGGGTCCAGGCCCGAGGTGGGCTCGTCCAGGATGAGCAGTTCCGGGTCAGACAGCAGCGCGCGCGCCAGCCCCAGTTTCTGACGCATGCCCCGACTGAATCCGGACACGCGGTCGTCGCGGCGATCCCAGAGCTCCACCCGTTCCAGGAGCGCCTGAATACGGACACGGGCGTCACGGTCCCCCATCTGGGCCACGCGCGCCTGAAACTCCAGATTCTGATACGCGGTCAGACGGTCGTAGAGGCCGACCTGGTCCAGCACCACGCCGATGCGCGACCGCACCCCCTCACCCTGGGTCACGGGGTCGAGCCCCAGCACGCGCAGGGAGCCCTCCGTCGGATTCAACATCCCGACCATGAGGCGAACCGTGGTAGTCTTCCCGGCGCCATTCGGCCCGAGGAAGCCCAGCACGGTCCCCCGCGGCACGCGCAGGCTGACGTGCGAGACCGCCTCGCGCTGACCGAAGCGGCGGGACAGATCCGACAGTTCAATCGCGGCCTCGGCGGTCTCGATGCTAGACGACCCCTTTACGACAGAGTGGAGCCTCGATACACCTTACCCCTGCCCGCGGCCCAGGATCAGGATCCTACGGACGGGCTTCTTCGGCCCGACGGGCCGATTCTCTCTGCCACCAGTCAAACAGACCCAGGGCGTTCAAATACAAGTCGTCGCGCAGGAGGTCGGGATCGGCGTCGGAGATGTGATGACGCTCCAAATCTTCGAGGTGCCAGTCGATCAGCACCTGGCGCAGCTCATCGGCGTCCCCGGCGCGGTCAGCGTACCGCTCGGCCAGCGACAGGTAAGCCTCCAGCCCGGCCGCCACCTCGGCGAACGCGTCCGCGGGCGGACTTGCCGCAAAATGGGTGTGACACACGGCCACCGCCCCGAGGGTCCGGAGCCGGTCCAGGGTGGCCAGACTCACGACCGGGTCAAACTCCGAAGGACTGGTGGTGGGCATGATGTACGGCTTCGGCCAGCCGGTGGCGGCCGGATCGTAGCGCACCCCCACGGCGTCGCCTGTAAAGAGGGCACCCGTCCTGTCGTCCAGATACGTGGCGTGGTGGCGGGCGTGTCCCGGACTGTCCACCGCCACCAGCGTGTGCCGACCGGTGGAGATTCTGGCCAGGTCCTCCGCGGGCGCTATCCGCCACGACGGCACCGGCACCACGGGACCGAAGACGACGTCCATCCGCTCCCCGAAGACCACCCGCGAGCCTCGCACCAGGCGCTCCGGGTCCGCCAGATGGCGCGCCCCGCGAGGATGGCAGTGCACCGTCGCACGCTCGGCCAGGGCCGCGATCGTGCCAACCCCGCCGGCGTGGTCGAGATGGACGTGGGTCGCGAAGATGTGGCGCACGTCGTGCCACGTGACGCCCAGCTCCCTGAGCCCCTCTTCCAGGTACGCCACCCCACGGCTCGAGCCCGGGTCCACCAGGGTGACGCCCTCGTCCAGGATCACGTAGGCGCCGGTGCGCGCTTCTTTGTCGGCCTCATGGACATCCACCAGACGCGTATCCTCCAGCGCCTCGACCGCGGCTCGCCCGTCTATCGGCATGCTCCCGCCTCCGCCCCCAGGGTAGCACGCATTCTTCCAAGGAGGTCGTGGCAGCCATGCCCCCCGTCATCGGGGAGGGCGGCAGGAGCCGGCCGCACCGAGTTCACCCGGGACGACCAGGATCCGCGGGTCAGGCCAGGGGGCCGATCCCATCGCTCAGCGCCGCGCCCGCGCGTGCATGTGTGCGACACGGTGGGAGCAAGGCGTTCCGACGGCCGCTGCCCTGTCACGGCCCAGGGTCTTAAGTTTTTCAAAGGCGCGTAGGCCAGACTCGTTTTTGATCCAAGCCCATGCGTGTTGGTCAACTCCTGCCAAAAGACTCCGGACTGTCGACACCCAAAGGGAGGCCCATCATGCGTGCGTCGTGGATCTCGCGGGTGGGCGTTGGGAGCGCCGCGGCGAGCTTGTTGTTCTTGAGCACTGCGGGACTGCTGGGCGGAACCGTGGCCGCCGCCCCTCCACCGCCACCCGATCTGCTTCCGGCCCATGCCTCGGTCGTATCGCCGTCGGTTCTGGCCCACAGCCAGAAGCTCCACGCGGTCAACCTGCGTCAATCCTGGACGGTAGGCCTGGTCCTGCCATCGAAGAACCCTCGCGGTCTTGAGACTTACGCCCAGGAAGTCTCCACGCCGGGGTCGGCCGTCTACCGCCACTTTCTCTCCCATCAGCATATGGTGGCGGCCTATGGGCCATCTGCGGCTGTGGTTTCAACCATCGAGACCTACCTCGCCCAACACGGGCTCAAGTTCCGCCTGGTCGGACAGATTCTTGATGTGACCGGCAGCGTGGCCCAGATCAACCAGCTGTTTGCGTCAACGCTCGGGCAGTACCAGCATGGCTCCCAGGAGTTTGTGGCTCCGGCGGGCGCCATCACGATTCCAGACGCGCTCCGGGTCGCGGCCGGCATCGACGGCCTCACCACGTCGACCGTGGCTCCCTTGAGCAACTTCCGGAAGGCGAGCCAGGTGACCGGCCTGTTCCACGCCATTGGCGCCGACCAGCTTGGCCCGCGGCCGACCGGCCTCACCTCCACCGTCTCATCCGATGGACTGACGGTCAGCGTTCAGCTGCTGACTCCCGTGCAAACGGTGGGACTGGGAGCCCACTACCTGGTCACCGGTCGGCTGAATGGTGCGCCTGACCAGGGACTGACACTGGTCCAGGTGGGTGGTCAGCTGAAGGGCGGTGTGCCCGGGTTCCTCACCACCGTCACCAATGTGAACGGGCAGTTTGAGCTCGACTTTAGTCTGTCACAGGCGCAGAAGACAGATCTCAACATCGAGGTGGCGACCGTGCTCCCGACGACGGGCGCGATCGTGGGCCCGGTGATCACCGTGCCGCTGCCGGTGGCCACCTTCAAAGGCGCCGCCGCCAACGTCTGCTCCAGCACGCTGTTTGGTCCGACGCCAAAGGGCCAGGAGCCCTTCCCCATCCTGTGTCCCTGGAACCCTCGGTCC
>JBMFXK010000394.1:0-3102 GCA_049964315.1 Clostridia bacterium
GGCTGCCAGGTTCATTACGAGGGTCAAAAGATATTTAGAGGCTCCCGCTACACTCGGCTGGCCGCCTCCTGTCCGGAAGGACGGGTGCGGCTGACCGGGCGCCTGTCGCGCCCGGCGCTGCGTGCGCTCTACCAAACCTCCACCGTCCTCGCCTTCCCCTCGCTGTACGAGGGGTTTGGCCTCCCGCCGGCGCAGGCCCAGGCTGCCGGCCTGCCCGTGGTGGCCGCTCACGGCCCGGCACTGCATGAAGTGCTGGGCGAGGGGGCACTGTTCGTGGACCCGCGAAACGTGGCCGAGTGGCAGGAGCGGCTTCACGACATCCTGTCCAATGCTGCCCTGCGTACAGAGCTGGTCGAGGCAGGACGGCTTCAGGCGGCGCGCTTTCGCTGGGAGACGCTGGTGCCGCGATATCGCGAGCTTTATCGTGAGGTGCTCGGGGCATGAAGGTGCTGATGGTGTCAAAGGCGTGCGTCACCGCGTCCTATCGGGGGAAGCTCTTTGAGATGGTGAGCCAGGACAGCGGGCTGGAGCTCACGCTGGTGGTTCCGCCGCAGTGGGGCAGTCTCCCGTACGAGGCTGTCGCCGATGAGCCGTTTCGCACCCGGATCCTGCCCGTCCGCCTCTCTGGCCGCAACCACTTTCACTGGTATCCCGGGATGGGACAGGTGCTGCAGGAGGAGAAACCGGACCTCGTCCACGTCGATGAGGAGCATTACAGTCTGGTCACGGGTCTCCTGTTCCGCGAGACCCGACGCCGCCGCATTCCTGCCCTGTTCTTCACCTGGCAGAACATCCTCAAGCGCTATCCGCTCCCCTTCGCCCGCACCGAACAGTTCGTGTTCCGGCATGCCGCCGGCGCCATCGCCGGCAACCAGGAGGCCGGCGATGTGCTGCGGCAGAAGGGCTACGGCGGCCCGCTGGCCGTCATTCCCCAGTTCGGGTGCGATCCGGATGTTTTTCGTCCCCGCGCCCATTCTCAGACCCGCAGTGCCTGGGGCCTGGCCGAGGGCGAGGTGACGGTGGGCTACGTCGGCCGGCTCGTGCCCGAGAAGGGGCTCGACACGCTGCTTGAGGCCATGATCCCCATCCTCCGGGTGCGCCCGCGGACGCGCCTCATCCTGGCTGGAAGCGGCCCGCTGCAGGAATATCTCAGCACCCAGATCGAGACAGCCGGTCTCGCGGCCCAGGTCAGGCTCGTGCCCTGGACGCCCTCGCACCAGATGCCCGATCTCATGAACGCGCTCGATATACTGGTGTTGCCGTCGAAAACCACGCCGACCTGGAAGGAACAGTTCGGACGGGTGCTGCCGGAAGCGATGGCGTCTGAGGTGGCGGTCGTGGGGTCCACCTCCGGGGAGATTCCCCGCGTCATCGGCGACGCCGGCCGCGTATTCGAGGAGGGAAACGCCCGGGAACTGCGAGACGTGCTGGAAGCCCTCCTGTCAGACCCGGTCGAGCGCCACCGCCTGGCCCGCCGCGGACGTGTCCGCGTGCGAGAACGGTTCACCCAGAGCGCCATCGCCACCGACACGCTATCCTTCTATCGGTCGATCCTCGCCTGATGGGGTCTGCCCCTTATGGCGGAACCGGCAGCGACCGACAGGACGTTTATGAAGACGGGGTGAGTTTCGTGCGCATCGCGGTGGTGGGAGCTGGCTACGTCGGTCTCGTCACGGGGACCACGTTTGCGTATCTGGGCCATCAGGTGTCGCTCCTCGACATCGATCCACATCGGGTGGATGACATCAATGCCGGGCGCACGCCCATCTTCGAGGCCCATCTCCCGGGGCTGCTGGAAGATCTCGTGAGCCGGGGCCAGCTCACCGCCACCCAAGACCCGGCCGCGTGCATCCCCGCCGCGCACGTGATCTTTATCGCAGTCAGCACCCCTCCGAAGGCAAGCGGTGAGGCGGACATGGCGGCCGTGAAAGCCGCATCGACCACTGTCGGCCGCTTCCTCGGGTCTGACCACCGCTCGGTCGTGGTCACGAAGTCCACGGTGCCCATCGGATCCGCCAACGCCGTGCGGCTCTGGATCGAGGACGGCATCGGGGAGCGGTCGACGGGGGATGCGACCCCAGTATTTGCGGTCGCCTCCAATCCCGAGTTTCTGCGTGAAGGCCAGGCGGTCGCGGACAGCTTCTACCCCGATCGCATCGTGTGGGGTGTAGACGACGCCTGGGCCGGGGAGATGCTGGACGAGCTGTACCGCCCTCTGGCCCAGCAGTCCTTCACGCCGCCGAACGGCCTGCCCCGCCCCCAGGGGCTTGTGCGGGTGCCGGTCTACCAGGCGGACCGGGTTTCGGTCGAGATGATCAAGTACGCGGCCAACGCCTTTCTCGCCACCAAGATCTCCTTTGCCAATGAGATGGCGGCTATCTCCGAGCGTGTGGGCGCCGACGTCGTTTCGGTGATGGACGGCATCGGCATGGACAGCCGCATCGGCCGCGGGTTCTTGAACGCCGGCATTGGATACGGCGGCAGCTGCTTTGGGAAGGACCTCGCGGCGCTCGTGCACACGGCGCGCGAGTACGGCTTGGAGCCCCGCCTGATTGAGTCGACCCGGGTGGTCAATGAAGAGCAGCGACAAGCCGTCGTGCAGAAGCTGCTGGGCGCTCTGAAGACTCTGAAGGGCCGCCGGATCGCGCTGTTGGGGCTGTCGTTCAAACCGGGGACCGATGACCTGCGAGACGCCCCCAGCGAGACCATCATCCGCGTCCTGGTGCGCCGAGAAGCGCGCGTGATCGCGTACGATCCGGTGGCAATACCCCACGCCCGCAGGCAGTGGGCGGATCTGGAAGTCCGCTATGCCGCGTCGGCCGAAGAGGCCCTGTCAGGAGCGGACGCCGCCGTGCTGGTCACGGAATGGCCGGAGTTTCTCGCCCTCGACTGGACCCACATCGCAACCACGATGGCGCGTCCCCTCATCCTTGACGGCCGGAACGCCCTCGACGGAGACGCGCTGCGAGGTGCCGGCTTTGAGTACATCGGCATCGGGCGTTAGCGTCTGACGCCTGGACTCCGAAGGCCGAGACGCGCCCCTGCTGCGGCCTAGCGCAGACCAGTCAGCAAGTCTTTGGCGAGGCTCCGAGCCCCGAGTCC
>JBMFXK010000395.1:0-3067 GCA_049964315.1 Clostridia bacterium
GCCAGCGTGGTCGACCGCTGCCACACCATACGCAGGAGCTGGCCGCCTGGTCCGCCCAGGGAGGGAGACGGGAGCGCGGCGCGAAGAGGAGCCAGGGGAGGTGCGTGATGGAAAGAACCGGTCTCGAGCTGTCAGATCTACACCGTGCGGCCTCGGTGACGTCCCCCAGGATCCACCCCGACGGGCAGGGCGGGGTGTTCGTCGTCCGCCGTGCCAACGAAGATGGTGAGGGCTACACGTCCTGCATCGTCTTTGGCGATGCGCACGGGACCCGTGACATGACATACGGCCCCGACGATCGGCATCCCGCCTTCTCGGCGGATGGCCGCACGCTGTTCTTTGTCCGCGGGGATGAGACCCACGGGGACCAGGTTATGGCGCTTCCGGTGCAGGGCGGAGAGGCGGCGGCTTTCGGCCCGCGCTTTTACGGGGTGGCCGGCATCACACCGGTCCCGGGCCGGGACGCGGTGGTGATAGCCGCGCGCGGTACCGGGTCGCCTCCCGCAAACGCATTTCCCCGGCACTACCAGCGGTTTCAGTGGCAGTACGATGGAGTGGGCTATTTCCCGGGCGCTCCGGTGGGGCTCTTTTGGGTGGAAGCCGGGCAGGATGCTGTACGCATCACGGACAGCCCCTATGACCTCGAGCCGCCGGCGGCCGACCCCCATGGTCGGTTTCTTCTGACTGCGGGCGTGGCTGACGAGGCACGGGCGCGGGAGGCCGGGCCTGACATTTTCGCTATGCCGCTGCCGGCCGAGGCACCGGCCGGCCCTCTTGACATGCGCCGCCTCACACGGGGGCCCGGACGCTTCGCGAGGCCCGCCGCGGCGGCCGACGGCCGCATCTACTGTTACGGGGACACCGGGACATTCGGGCCGGCGACCTCCGGCAGCGTGTTTCAGGTCAGCGAGCGCGACGGCGCCGTGCGTATGGCAGTACCGGACGAGCTGTGGGTGGGGGCGGCCCTCTCCTCAGACTGGAACGCCGCCGCCGGGCTGCCGCGCCCGGTTCCGACGGGGGACGGCGTGCTGGTCCTCGCCAGCCACATGGGGCGGACGGGCATATTCCGAGTAAAGGACTCCGGTACCTGCACCGCGTTGGAACTGCCCGTGCCGGTCGCTCACGAAATGGACGGTGGCGACGCGGGACTCCTGATCACCGCGGCCGGCCCCGAACGGCCGGTGGAGGCATATCTCCTCCGGGACGGCGAGGTGCACGCCGCATCGGCGGTCAATGTGTGGGCGCACGAGCTCCTATACCCGCTGGAGGCGCTGACGATCACCGCCAAAGACGGGCTTGGCATTTCCGCCTACCTGGTGGGCGATCCCGGGAACCGTCCCGGTCCCACCATCCTCTATGTCCATGGTGGACCCCACGGCGCTTACGGGGAGACAGCCCGGTTTGACGCCCAGGTGATGGCCCGCCGCGGGTATCAGGTGCTGATGGTGAATCCGCGCGGGAGTATGAGCTACGGCCAGGCCTTTGCGGACGCCGTGCGCGGAGACTGGGGCGGAGGGGACCGGGAGGACCTCATGGCGATCCTCGATCTGGCCGTGGAGCGCGGCATCGCCGATCCCGAGCGCCTCTACATTACCGGCGGGTCCTACGGCGGCTTCCAGACGGCGTTCACCGTTGGGCACACCGATCGCTTCCGGGCAGCGTCGACGGCCGTGCCGGTCATCAACCTGGTCTCGTTCTACGGGACCAGCGATATCGGCTGGTGGTTTACCGAGGGAGAGATTCGGGGCGATCCCTGGCATCATCTGGAGCGGTTGTGGGACTTCTCGCCGCTCAAGTACGCCGAGTTCGTGAAGACTCCCACCCAGGTGGTGGCGGGGGAAGACGACCGGCGCTGCCCGATTGAGCAGGCCGAGCAGTACTACACCGCCCTCAAGCACTTCGGAGTCGAAACGGAGTTCCTCCGGTATCCGGGACCGCACGGCTTCGGCTCGACGGGCCGTCCGAGATTGCGGCAGGACCGGCTCAAGCGACTCCTGGACTGGTTTGACGCCCACCGTTGACACGCGGGCGGCTGCCCGCGCAAAGCCGGGCAGCCGCCGTCTGTCAGGTGCCTCTCCTTCACGTTGCCGCCCGGGTCCCTGGACGCTCCGACGTCCTGCCTGCCTTCCGAACGATACGAAGCCTCGGCCGGCGCTCCATTGTCAGCCCCTGCTGGATCCCGGGCGCGCTTGCCCCTACCGGTGCGTCGTGCATGGGCTGGTCCTGTCCTTCATAGGACAAAGGAGTGCAGGCCCGCGTTTGAGAGCGTCGAGGGGGAGGGACGCCGATGTCGTTCATGCGCCGAAGGCTGGCAGTGGTGATGGCGGCGGGACTGGTCGCGCTTCTCGCGTCGTATACGCTGGGGGAGCACATGGGCGCCGCCGTGAGCCGCCCCGCTTCGGTCATCACCCGAGCGCCCGTGACGCAGAAAGTGGTGGCCCTCACCTTTGACGATGGACCCACACCGAAATGGACACCCCAGATCCTGGCCGTACTGAACGCCGCCCACGTCAAGGCTACCTTCTTCGTGATTGGAAGCCAGGCCCGGAAGTATTCGCAGCTGGTGGCCCGCGAAGTTAAGGATGGGATGGAGATTGGAAGTCACGGAGCGCTGCACAAGCGGCTCGTGAACCAGAGCGCCGCCTTCGTCCGCAGCGAGGTGGAGACCGCGGCCACCGACATCATGGCCGCGGGCGCACCGAGGCCGCGGCTGTATCGGATGCCGGCCGGGGTGTATGATGCCACTGCGCTGCAAGTCCTCGGGCAACTGGGATACAGGGTCATCGGGTGGAGCGTCGATCCTCAGGACTGGCGCCATCGCTGGACGGCCGAGCAGATGCTGACCATCGTCCAGCGCCAGGTGGGCGCGGGATCGATCATCATCTTCCATGACGGTACGAACGGCAGCAGGGCCACGGTCGAGGCGGCCAAGATGGTCATTGAAACCCTGAAGCGGGAGGGTTACCGCTTCGTTACGGTGAGCCAGCTGCTCGCACTGGTACGGGGACGGATCTAGGAGCCTTCTCGGAAAATCGGGCGGTGGGATGAGAAGGCGGAGGGCGGGGCC
>JBMFXK010000396.1:0-3066 GCA_049964315.1 Clostridia bacterium
GGCCGCCGTCGCCGCCTCGCGCGCGCTCACTTGCGGCGGCAGCGCCGGCAGGGCGAGTTCTCCCCTCCGCAGGTGCCCGGCCGCCTCCAACTCCCGCAGGGTGGCCGCGCCGGCGCCTGCGTCGGCGCGAGCCCGGGACGCGCCGACGCCCGGCTCCACCCGGACGCGTTCAAACAGGGCCTGGCGGCGTGCGCCGCGCGGCGGACCTTCTCCCAACGCGTACAGACCCGGCAGCTCCGGGGCCTGCATGCGGCGCACCGGGGCCGGGATGAGGGCACGCAGCGCCTGGGTGAGAAGACAGCACCAGCGGTCCCGCATCCAGAACGCGAGTGCGATGAGGTCTTCGGGCAGCACCGGTTCCCGGTCCAGCACCGTGGTGATGGGGCGAAGGGCGACAGCCTGGTCGACGGCCTGATCAACCGCTACGACGACGCCCACAGCGTCCGTGGAGCCAAGGGGTACGCGGACCCGCGCTCCCAGCGGCACGGGCCGCCCGTCCTCCGGCCATGCATACGATAATGGCCGGTCGAGGCCTCGGGCCACGCGGTCAATGACGACCTCGGCCGTCTGCACGAGATCCCGCTCCCATCTATCTCAGCTCAGGCTGTGAGAAGCCGCTCGACGGCGTCCAGAAGGGCCTGCGCGATGGCGGGCTTGTCCCCCTGAAGAGGTTCGGCGGACCCGCCCCGAGACAGCAGGACGCCATCCACCTCGCTGGCACCAAATCCCTGCTGAAAGCCCACGCGATTGGCGACGAGCAGGTCAACCCGCTTGCGCGCCAGTTTATCGCGGCCATGGGCCACCACGTCGTCGGTCTCCGCGGCGAACCCGACCAGGATCTGGCCCACTCGCTGGCGCTCGCGGCCCAGACGGGCCAGGATGTCGGGATTGCGCACCATGTCCCAGTTCATGCCGGGATCATCCTTCTTGACCTTCTCCGCGCGCAGCACCTTCGGGCGCCAGTCTGAGACAGCGGCGCTGGCCACGATTACGTCCTGATCGGCCGCGAGGCGGAACACCGCCTCCTCCATCTCCAGCGCGGTGGTCACGGCATGAGCGGCAACCGCCTCAGGCACCGGCACCGTAATCGGCCCGTGCACCAGCGTCACCTCGGCTCCGCGATTGCGGGCCGCGCGCGCGATGGCCGTACCCATGGCACCGGAACTGGGGTTGGTCACGCATCGCACCGGGTCAAAGAACTCGCGCGTGGGGCCGGCCGTCACCAGCACGCGGCGGCCCGCCAGCGTCTTCGGCGTTGCCAGCCACTCCACCCGATCCAGGATGCGGGCCGGTTCGCTCATGCGGCCGCGCCCGGAGAGGCCCGAGGCGAGGCGGCCCTCTTCCGGTCCGACAAATGCCACCCCGTCCTGGCGGAGCCGTTCAGCCTGTCGGACCACGGCGGGATGACTCCACATCTCCGCCTCCATGGCCGGCGCCACGAGCACCGGCGCCCGCATGCCGAGGTACACCGCCGTGAGCATGTCGTCGGCGCGCCCCTCGGCCATGCGGGCAATCAGATCGGCCGTCGCGGGCGCCACGACCATGAGATCCGCCGTGTGGGCCAGGCTGACATGGGAAACCGGACCCAGCGGTTCATCACTCACGGCGATGGACACCGGATGGTGAGTCAGGGCCTCAAACGTCAGGGGGGTGACGAACTTGGTGGCCTCGCGGGTGAGGCACGCAAACACCTCATAGCCGTCCTGGGCGAGGCGGCTGGCCAGCTCGCAGGCTTTGTAGGCCGCGATGCCGGCGCCCACCCCCAGGACCAGACGCATGTTACTTCACGCCGACCGGGGGGAGGATGATGTCAAGCCGCCCCTCGGCAATTTCTTCTAAGGCGATGGTCACCGGCTTCATGCCCCGCGCTTCCACGAGCGGCATGGCGCCGTCCATCAGCTCGCGGGCACGCTTGGCCGCAGCCACCACCAGCGCGTATTTGCTGTCCACGCGGCGGGTCAACTCATCCAATGAAGGCTTCAGCATCAATGGGCTCCTTCTTCCGGTTCATCCTCGTCGTCATCGTCATCGTCTTCGGGCGCTACCATCTCCCGATTGAGGCGGTTGGCAACCGTCTCCGGCTGCACCGCCGACAACACCACATGGTCGCTGTCGGTGATGATGACGGCGCGGGTGCGCCGTCCGTAGGTCGCATCAATCAGCACGCCGCGGTCGCGCGCCTCGGTAATGATGCGCTTGATAGGAGCGGAATCGGGGCTGACGATGGCCACGATGCGATTGGCGGACACGATGTTGCCGAACCCGATGTTCACCAGCTTGATGTCCACGCTACCACTCCCGACCGGCGATGCGAGCCGCGCTCCAGGATCCTGGCTCCGGCTCTACCTTTCTGCTATGGTACGGAAGAGCCAGGATGGTGTCAATTTGGCCCCAGCCGACGGGTTCCCGGGGGGATACATCGCATGCTGACGCTGGTCCAATGGACCGCGAGCCTACTGGGCAGCCTGGGAGTCGCCGCCGTTTATGTGGTGCTGGCGGCCGAGGCGGTCGGCATTCCCGCTCCCTCTGAAATCGTGCTTCTCTTGAGTGGGCTCTTGGTGGCCGAGGGCCGCATGAGCTTCATTCCGGTAGTGGTCACGGGCGCTTTGGGCAGCCTCACCGGGGCGAGTGGTGCCTACTGGCTGGCCCGGGTGAAAGGCCGCCCGTTTGTGGAGCGGCGGCTCCAGTTCGTTTTTCACAACCCCCAGCATTGGGAACGTCTGGAGATGCTGTTCCTCCGCCACGCCAATCTGGTGGTGCTGTTCGGACGGGTCATGACCGGGGTCCGCCTGGTCGTGGCGTACCCCGCCGGCTTGTTCCGCATGCCCATCGTGCCGTTCTTCGTCACCTCCGCCATTGGCGCCCTGATCTGGCCCGTGATCGGCGTCGGAGCGGGCTGGTACCTGGGGCCGCGGGTCATGCAGGCGCTGAAGACCCTCCACCAGGGCGAGGATTGGGCGCTGGCCGGCCTCGTGCTGGCGGGGCTCGGGGTGTACACCTGGTGGCGTCTCGGTCCGCGGCGTCGACGCTTCACGGCTCCTCGCGAGCCCGCCAACAGCGATCCCT
>JBMFXK010000397.1:0-3047 GCA_049964315.1 Clostridia bacterium
GGTGCGCCCGGCCGCGCTGCTCCTGCGGGCGTACTTCGAGACGGTTCCCCAGGGCAGCGGGGGTGCCCCCCGATGGCCGGACGCACTGCCACGCCCCCCGCGAGACGCCACCCCATACCGGCAGGCCATGGCCTGGCCGCCCGGCCGGCCGCGTCGGGAAGATCCCCCTCCTGCGCTGGTCGTACCGCCTGAGGCGCTCTGGCGGCGCGGACTCTCGCTGGTGCGGCGCTTGCGGGCCCGCCCGCACCCGACCGGCTGGGAGGAGCTGGTGGCGGGCCAGGATCTAGCGGGGCGGGTGGAAACCTTCGGAATCCTCATGGCGCTCTGGAACCGCCAGCGTGTCGAATTGCGCCAGAGCGTGCCGTTTGGCCCACTGACGGTGGTCCGCACGGAACGCGAAGGGAGGAATTAGGCGATGGAACAGGCCCGGGAGGCCGAGGACCGTCTTCTGGCCCTTCTGTTTGCAGCCGGGGAGCCACTGCCTCTGGATCAGTTGGAAACCTGGTTCAGCTTGAGCCGAGAGGGGCTGGGTGAGCTTCTCGAGGGCGCCGAGCGCCGGCTTGCCGACTTGCCCTGGCGGATCCGTCTGGCCGCGGGCGGTGCACGCCTGATCCTGCGTCCGGAGCCAACGGCCTTCGTCCGTGAGCTGACCGGAGAGCGGGGGCCCGAAACCTTCTCGCTAGCCCTCTGGGAGTGCCTGGCGGTCGTTGCCTATACCCAGCCCGTCACACGCCTCGAAGTGGAGCAGACACGCCAGGTGCAGTCCGATTATGCGCTCGAGATGCTGGTGCGGCGCGGGCTGATTGAGGAAGTGGGCCGCAAGGAGACGCCGGGACGCCCCATTCTCTACGGTACCACCCGACGATTTCTAGAGGTGTTCGGCGTGAACGGACTCGACGAGCTGCCCCCGCGGCCGGGAGTGGGGGGGGCGGACGCGCAGTCCGCAACATAGCCCCTGCATGTCACGTACATACTGTCCTCATGTCGCCGTCCCTGACCGCACCTCACCCCCTGGCCACGCTGGGGCTGGCCCTTGCCATGATGGCGGCGGCCGCCGCGGTTGTCTTGGTGTGGCCCCTTCGCGTGGAACTCAGCATCGCGACCACCTCCTCCGGCACGACGGTTACTGCCGACCTTCTTTGCTTCGGCCAGCGTTTTCAACGGCGCTTTGAGGCCACGACCGCCCACCTCGACGGGCAGGGCGGGTCCCGCCGCGCCTTCAAGCGGTCGCAGATCGATGCCGTCTGGCATGGATTTTCTATCTATCGCCGCCTGGTTCTAGCCGTGGCCGGTGCTGGCGAGATGCGCGAAGTGAGCCTGGAGGGCCGTCTTGGCCTCCGGGATCCCGCCCGCACCGCCGTCGCGGTCGGCCTTGTGCAGGGCATGCTGGCAGCGCGGCTGGCCGGGGTGCCCGTCGCGGTCGTGGACCTGACGCCGGAGTGGCGGGGAGCTGCGCTCACGGGCCGCGCCCGCGGTATATTCCGCTGGCGGGGAGTCGACATTATGGTTGCTGTCATGCGTACGCTGCGCTCGCTCGGGATGCTGGGTCGTCTTTGAGCGGCGCACCCACAGCCAAAAAGGAGCCTGCTCGACATGGAGAGGCAGCACACCACCCCTGGCGACGCCTCTGCCGTCACCCGTGAGGACGGACACCAGCACCCGATTCAAGGACTCATGGAGACTGCCATGGCCTCGATTCAGGGCATGATTGACGTGACGACCGTCATGGGCGACCCGGTGCATACGGAGGACGGCAGCACCATCATTCCTTTCTCGCGGGTGTCGCTGGGATTTGCGGCCGGCGGGGGCGAGTACATGGGTCGGCCGGGCGCCACATCCGAGCGTCCGTTCGGCGGCGGCAGCGGGGCGGGCGTCGCCGTGCAGCCCGTCGGGTTCCTGGTGCAGAGGGGCGATCAGGTGCGGGTCCTGTCCGTGGAAGGCAACGACATGCTGGACCGCCTCGTCGACCTGGCCCCGGAGGCAATCGGGACCATCCAGGACCTGCTGGCCGGAAGGCGGCGCGGGCATCACGACCATCTCGGGTCTAAAGGTCCGCAAATGGGCGGCGTGCCCCCGGCCTGACAAATACTGCTCTCGTGGCAGCGCATCCTCCCGGCCACTCTAGGACCGGGAGGATGCTTTTATGCGCAGTTTCTTTAAGGGCGTGATGGGATTTGGCCTGGTAGCCATTCCCATCTCCCTCTACAAGGCGCTCGAACCGGAGTCGGTGGCCCTGCACTACGTGCACGAGCCGTGCGGAAGCCGGATCCAATACCGCAAGTACTGTCCGGTGTGCGCGCACGAGGTCACACCAGACGAGCTCAAGAAGGCGGCCGAGAACGTCGACGGCCGGCTGGTGGTGGTGGAGGTGGAAGAGGAGCCGGCCGCGGGACGTCCAGCCGTGCACATTCAAAGCTTTCATCCGCTGGAGGACATGGACCCCGTCTACATCGGCGACGCCTACTGGGTCAAACCGGATTCCGGTGCCGTGACACCGTACCGCCTGCTGTGGGAGGCGATGAAAAAAGCCCGGCGGGTGGCCGTGGCCACCATGCATCTTAGGTCAAGCTCCCGGCTCGCGCTCATCCGGCCCTACGAGTCTGGTGCGCTCATGCTGCACCGGATGCACTACCCCGACAGCGTACGCCGTGAGGGCGAGCACTTCGGAAGCGGGCCTGCAGCCATCTCCGACAAAGAGATGGCGCTGGCCCAGGCGCTGATCGAGCAGCTGGCAGCGCCCTTCGATCCCACACTGTACCCGAATGAGCCGAAGGCCGCGCTTATGCGCCAGATTGCGTCGCGGGCGGCCACCCTTCCCGAGGCATCCCCTGAGGCCGTTCCGGGGGTAGTGGATCTGGTGAACCAACTGCGCGCTTCCCTGGCGGTTGCCGCCGGTGCGGGCCGCTAGGGTTCAGGTGATGAAGTGGGATGGCCGCTTCCTAGCCCCGATGCTGGCGCACACGGGGTCCGAACCCTTTGACGATCCGGGCTGGCGCTTCGAACTCAAATGGGATGGCTGGCGGGCCCTGGTGGGCCGTAGGGAGGGC
>JBMFXK010000398.1:0-3035 GCA_049964315.1 Clostridia bacterium
GGGGACGGATTGTCGCCCGGGCTCATCGACGAGTTCTTGGAATATTTATCACTGGAACGCGGGCTCTCCACCAATACCCTGGAGTCGTACGGACGCGATCTGCGTCACTTCGCCGCTTACGCCGATGCCGGCGGAGGCGGCAATCCGCTGCATTCCGGTGCCATGGTGATGGATTACCTGGACTCGCTGCGGCGCAGCGGGCGATCCGCCGCCACCCTGGCGCGCCGTCTGGCCGCGCTGAGGGCCTTCTACACGTACCTGGACCAGGAGCGGGGGCTCACGCCGGATCCCACTCGACATCTGCAGTCACCCAAACTGGAGCGGCGCCTGCCGGCCGTGCTGTCGGAGTCAGAGGTCGCCACTATCGTTGAGGCGCCAGACACCAGCACGCCCACCGGGATGCGGGACCGTGCGATGCTGGAGCTCCTGTATGCCACCGGGATCCGGGTCAGCGAATTGATCACCCTGCGGATGGAAGACTGGGCGCCCGAACCCGCACGTCTGCGGTGCCGCGGCAAGGGCGGCAAGGAACGCATTATTCCGGTGGGCAAGCGTGCGGTGCAGACCGTCAATCAGTACCTGGCCACGGCGCGTCGGCGCCTGATTCGCGGGCGCGATCCGGGGGCACTGTTCTTGAACCACCGGGGAACGCTCATGACCCGCCAGGGCTTTTGGAAACTCATCAAGAAGTATGCCCTCATGGTCGGGATTGAGAAGGACATCACGCCGCACACCATCCGTCACTCGTTTGCGACCCATCTCCTGGACAATGGCGCCGACCTGCGGGCGGTCCAGGAAATGTTGGGTCACGCGGACATTTCCACCACGCAGATTTACACCCACGTGAGTCGGACACGGCTGCGCCAGGTATACGACGAGGCTCACCCCCGCGCCCGGCGGTCTTAGATGATCGCCGCGCTCCTGGTAATGGACTCCGGGGGCATCGGGGATGCTCCCGACGCGACAGCGTTCGGGGACCACGGTGCCTCCACCATCGAGCATGCACTGGCGAGGTTTCCGCTGCCGCTTCCGAACCTGGCCCGCATGGGACTCGCGGAGCTCATCGGGCTGGCCGGCACGCCTCCCGTGCCGCTGGAGGGAGCCTGCGCCCGGGTCCATCCGCGCGCGCGGGGCAAGGATACGCTGGCGGGACATTGGGAGATGATGGGGGAGATCGTGGCGGAGCCCTTCCGCACGTATCCGGATGGATTTCCGGCTGAGGTGGTGGGGCGTCTTGAAAGGGCGTTCGGTCGCCCCATACTTGGCAACCGTGCGGCATCGGGGACCGCCATCATCGAAGAGCTGGGCGAGGAGCACATGCGCACCGGCCGGCCGATCGTGTATACCTCTGCCGACAGCGTGCTGCAGATTGCCTGCCACGAGGATGTGGTGCCGCTCGCGACGCTGTATGCCTGGTGCAAGGCGGCGCGCGCTATCATGAGCGGTCCCCATCGCGTCGGCCGCATCATCGCCCGCCCTTTCACCGGCACCCCGCGGGCCTTTGTACGGACAGCCCATCGCCACGACTACGCCATAGCGCCGTCTCCCGGCATCTTTACGGAACGGATGGCCCAGGCAGGTGTGCACTGTGAGGCGGTCGGCAAGATCTGGGACATCTTCTCGGGGTTCGGGTTTCCGGAACCGCATCCGAGCCGCTCCAACCAGCATGGGCTCGAGCAGACGACCGATCTGGCCCGCCAATGGCGGGATGCGGAGCGGGCGTTCATCTTTACTAATCTGGTGGAGTTTGACTCCCACTACGGCCACCGGCGGGATCCGGTGGGATACGCACGCGCCCTCGCGGAGCTGGACGCCGCGGTTCCTACGCTGCTGGAAGCCTTGGGGCCCCAGGGCGTTCTCTTTGTCACCGCAGACCACGGGTGTGACCCCACGCTGTCGGGGTCTGACCACACCCGAGAGGACGTGCCGCTGCTGGCAGCCGGGTCACGGCTTCGACCTGGACGGCTCAAAGACCGCGACACCTTGGCCGACATCGGCGCCACGCTCGGCGAGGCGTTACGCGTACCGTTTCCCCCTGTCGGGCATTCCTTCTGGCATGACCTGACCGATGTCTGACTTTCGTGAGGTGATCCGACACGCCCGCGATGGCTCCAGCCGTCCAGAGGACATGCCGCTGGTGGCGAGAGGGGCGGCGCGAGGCACGGTCCCCGACTACCAGCTGGCGGCGTGGCTGATGGCGGTGGCCATCAACGGTCTGGACGACGCGTGCACGTACACCCTGACCCGTGCCATGGCGGAGTCGGGAGGCCCGCCTGCTGTTCATCCCGGTGCCGTGGACAAGCATTCCACCGGTGGCGTCGGGGATAAGACCACCCTGGTGGTGGCACCACTGGTGGCGAGCCTCGGCGTCCCGGTCGCCAAAATGTCCGGACGGGGACTCGGGCACACGGGCGGCACGCTGGACAAGCTCGAGAGCATCCCCGGTTTCAACGTCCACCTGAGCCGCGAGGAACTTGCCCGCATCGTCGGGCGGGTGGGCGTCGCTGTGGCGGCGCAGAGCGAGGAGCTGGCGCCTGCGGACGGGCGCCTCTACAGTCTGAGAGACGCCACCGATACGGTCGAATCCCTGCCTCTGATCGCCGCGTCCATCATGTCGAAGAAAATCGCGGGAGGGGCGCCGGCCATCCTCCTGGACGTCAAGGTGGGCCGGGGCGCTTTCATGCCAGACTTGGAGCAGGCGCGCACTCTCGCGACGCTGATGCTCGATATCGCGAGGCGGGCGGGCCGGCGGGCCGAGGCGCTGCTGACTGACATGGACCAGCCGCTCGGGTGTGCGGTGGGCAACGCGCTGGAAGTGAACGAGGCGCGCGCCACCCTTCTGGGCCAAGGGCCATCGGATTTCACGCAGCTCGTGATACGCGTCGCCGCGCGCATGCTGGCACTGGGCGGCATGTCGGGCGACCCTAACGCGCTGGCACAGACGCAGCTGCAATCCGGGGCCGCCTTCCTGCGCTTTCTAGATTGGGTCGAAGCTCAGGGAGGCGACCGCGGCCTCCTGGAGCGAGGCCCGCTGG
>JBMFXK010000399.1:0-1762 GCA_049964315.1 Clostridia bacterium
AGAATCTGCAGGAGTTCGTCGACCTCTTTCCGGTCCACCCGGCGTATCTCCGCGTCTTCGAACGCATCACGTTCGTGGAGAAGCGCGATGTGCTCAAGACGGTCTCCGAGGAAATGACGCAACTGCTCGACCGCGACGTTCCCTCCGAGGAGCCTGGCCTCATCTGCTACGACAGCTATCGGGCACGCCTCCTACAGGACGGGTCCAATCGCACGATTGTCGAGGTACGGGATGCCCTGGAGAAGAGCAACGTGGTGCGTGACCGCATTCAGCGGGCCATGGTCAAACGAGCCGATGTGCCGATCGCTCTGCGGATCATCGACGGGCTCACCGTTCACCGGCTGACCACCGAGGACGTTTACGCGCCCATTGGGGCGACTCGCCGGGAATTGAAGGACGACCTCTGCTTGCTCCCCGAAGGGCTACCGGAACGCGACCCCTTGTTCCTGGAAGCGACGGTGGATTCCGTCCTCCATGAAATCATCAGCACCGTCAGCGGTCAGTTTCTCAGCGAAAACCCCCAGAACGGGCAGGTTTACCTCGACCTGCGCAAGGACATCGACTACGACCAGAAGATCGTTGAACGCGCGGCCAGCCTCGACGCCGACCGCCTCAACGAGGCGTACTTCATGGCACTGGCCCGAATCTTGGACCGCCCGGAGCAGACGTACGTCGTCGGCCATCGCATCTGGGAGTACGAGCTGCTCTGGCACGAGAAGTCGGTGGGCCGGGCAGGCTACCTGTTTATGGGCACACCAAACGAGCGCTCCACGGCGCAACCGCCGCGAGACTTCTACGTCTATTTCCTGCAGCCCTATGACACCCCTAAGTTTCACGACGAGGCCAACCCGGAGGAAGTGTTTTTCCGCCTGGACCGGCCGGCCGAGGAGTTCACTGCAGCCCTGCGGCGGTACGCGGGGGCACAGGCCCTGGCGCGCGAATCGACGGCCACACATCGGGCGGTGTACGAGAACAAGGCTCGGGATGCGCTGCAGCAGATGACGGTATGGCTCACCGAGCACATGCCTGAGGTCATGAGCGTCACCCATCTCCGTAAGGCACGGGCGCTGCACGCCGTGCTGCCTCCCGCCGACGGCAAGCTGCACACACTGCGCGACCGAATCGACGATGCCGCCGCCCGGATGTTGCAGTCCCATTTTGCGACCCGCTACCCGGACTACCCCCGGTTCGAGGTGGAAGTGACCAGGGACAACCTGGAGGAAACGGTGCGGCAGGCCATCGGTCACATCGTGGGCACAAGGACCACCCGCTTGAGCACGCAGGCTTTGCGGGCGCTGGAGCTGTTGGCCGACAACGGCCGGCTGTCACCCGATGGGCGGTTTGCCCGAGCCCTGCTGGAGCGGCTGGCGGCGGCCAATGGTCGTACCGTCAACCGCACGGACCTGCTGGCGCAGAGAGATGGTGTGGCCAGTTGGCCCCCATGGCACCTGGAACCCGTCTGGCTCGTTGTGGTCGCGGCGGCGCTCTGTCAGCTCGGCCGCCTTGAAATCGGCTTTGCACGCGGTCAGGTGGATGCACTGACGCTGGGACGCCTTGGCGAGAGCGGAGTAGCGGATCTGGAGGGCTTCGCCCACCTGGCGCCGCCGCGGGCGATTCCGGAAGTGGCGCTGCGTGAGATCGCAGAACTTTTGGAACTCCCGCCCGGCATTCTCTCGGCGGGGGGAGTATCCGACGCGGCGGTGGAGCGCTTTGTGACCGCGGCGGCCGAGCTCCTGAAGGTCGTCACCGCGGTGGAGGGACG
>JBMFXK010000399.1:1862-3026 GCA_049964315.1 Clostridia bacterium
CGGTGCAGCTTCTGCCGGGGGGTACCTTCGGGGCGCTGCGCACGCGCCTCGCCGAGATCCGCAGTTGCAAGGAGTTTGACCCACAGCTTCTGCAGGCTTCGGTGGAATGCCCAGCTTGTCACTACCGCCCACGGGCCGGCTCCGGCCCCACTGCGGCGGCGGCGCTTGCGGCCATGGAGCAGGAGCTGGCCGGTCTGCTCCAGAGTTGGACCCGGACGCTGCTGGAGGAGGTCGGCAAGCCGGACATCCGCGCCCGGATTGGCCTCCTGCCCGCCGAACAGCAACGGGCCGTGGAGGAATTCATCCACGATGGACAGCTCCCCCCCGTGGTGTCTGATGGACTCGTCGAGGCCCTGAACCAACTCTTCATCGGCTTCGAAGTCCGGCCAGTGGACGCGGCCAAGCTCTGGGCGGCCCTCTTCCCCGAACAGGCGCCGTGTACCAAGCGCGACGTGGAACATCGCTTCGCGCGGTTCATGGAGCAGTTGGCCGACGGGGTCGACGACCAACGCCTCCGGATTCAGCCGCAGGGAGGCACGGAGCAATGAGCGATGCGGCAGCACCGGCATCGGCGCCGGGATCGCCCCCCGAACAGTTGGCGCGCGCCCTGCCGGAGCTGCGCTCCGTCCCGGGATGCCCGACGGGGTCGGATCAGGCGATCCTGCAGATGTCACTGCCGCCGTACTACACGGCCTGCCCGAACCCATTCGTCACCCAGTGGCTGGGTCAACGAGGCCAGCCCGACCGCGAAGACGGGGAGCACCGCCCGGACCCGGGCCCCTTCACGGCGGATGTCAGCGAAGGCAAGGGCCATGCGGTGTACAAGGCGCACGCGTTCCACACCAAGGTCCCTCACCAGGCGATCATGCGCTACATCCTGCACTACACCGCGCCGGGCGACCTGGTGCTGGATGGCTTCTGCGGCAGTGGCTCGACCGGCGTGGCCGCTCAGGCTTGCGGAGAGCCGGACCCAGAGCTCCGGGGGCTCATCGAGCAAGAGATGGACGGGGTGCGGTGGGGCGCACGGCGCGCCTTCCTGCAGGATCTTTCCCCCGCCGCGACGTTCATCGCCGCCGGTCTGAACCTGCCGGTGGATGCCACCGCGTTCGATCGGCGCTCGCGCGAGATTCTGGCTGCGTTCGATGCGCAGTGGGGCTGGATGTA
>JBMFXK010000400.1:0-3009 GCA_049964315.1 Clostridia bacterium
GACACGGATCGCGGTGAGCTCCAGCACCAGGCCGCACTTCGCTATCAGGTGGAGGCGGGCGCCGTGCGCCCGGTGGAATAGAATGGAGCCCCTTCACTCCATCCTAAGGACGGTGGCGACACGCTATCGCTGGCAGCCGGCGGAGGCGCTGCAACAGATCTCAATTGTCTGGCCCGACGTGGTGGGGGGACCACTGGCTGCAGTGACCCGGCCGCTCTCCCTCTTTCGCGGACAGCTGACCGTGGCCGTGCCAAGCCCCGTGTGGACCCAGGAGCTTAACTATGTCAGTGCCGATCTGATTGAGACCTTGAACCAGCGCCTTGAGAACGCGTCCGTATCTCGAATCCGTTTTGTGGTACGGGCCTTCGACGCTCCGGGCTCTCCTCCCTCGGGAGGCAACCCCGCCTGGGCTCGCCGCCTCAAAGCACTCCGGGATGCGCTGGATGACCAGTCGGAAGAGGCGCCGCCGGGGTGAAATCGTGTACCTCCATGTTGGTGGCGCCCGGAGTCTCGATGGACGCGACATTATCCTGATCCTGGATCCCCTGCTGGGGGAGCAGTCAGATGTCATCCGGGAGTGGATTGGCGCCTTGCGGGCGCAAGGGCGGGTGGAGGAGACCTCGGCCGAGCCGGTGCGCTCCTGGGTGGTGACGGACGAGCGTGTCTGGTGCGCGCCGGTCACCCCGGCGACGCTCGTCACGCGGTCCAAGAAGCCCTGGTCCTAGCCGTGTCTGAGCGGTGTTCCCTGCGGATGCTATATAATGTAAGAAACCGCTCGCCCACAAGCTTTTAGGCGCCTTGTCCGAAGGCTCGGGTGCGGATATTTTTTAGGAGGCGCCCGTGCGAGACGACCAGACAACCCCGGTCTATGACGAAGCCCAAATTCAGGTCCTTGAGGGCCTGGAGGCGGTGCGCAAGCGCCCTGGCATGTACATCGGCTCAACCGGAAGCCGGGGGCTCCATCACCTGGTCACCGAGTTGGTGGACAACGCTGTTGACGAGGCGTTGGCCGGCCGCTGCACACGCATCAAGGTCGTTCTGCTGGAAGATGGCCAGGTGAGTGTGTGGGACAACGGGCACGGAATCCCCGTCGGTCCGCACCCCACCGAGAAGATCTCGACCTTGCAGGTCGCCCTCACCAAACTCCACGCCGGCGGTAAGTTTGGCGGCGGAGCCTATAAAGTTTCAGGTGGGCTGCACGGCGTAGGGCTTTCAGTCGTGAATGCGTTGTCATCGGAACTTTACGCAATCTCCCGCCGTGACGGCCGGCGCTTCGTCCAGGAGTACCGCAAGGGCAAACCCCTCGGCTCGGTTCGGGACGCAGGCGCGTCTACGGACACGGGGTTTGAAGTGCTCTTCCGCCCGGACCCGGAAATTTTCGAGACCACCACGTTTGAGTTTGACGTGCTGGCGAATCGGCTGCGCGAGATGGCGTTCCTGAACGCGGGCCTCGAGCTGTCGTTGGAAGAAGAGGGTACCGACCATCGGGTCCAGTTCCTATTCGAAGGAGGCGTCGTCTCCTTCGTCGAGTACCTGAACCTGAACCGGGACGTCTTGCACCCCAAGCCGATCTCTTTCTCTATCGTGCGGGACGAGGTCGTAGTAGATGTCGCCCTCCAGTACAACGACAGCTACGTGGAAACCTTGTTCTCGTTTGCCAACACCATCCGTACGCTGGAGGGCGGCACCCACGAGGCCGGCTTCAAGGCCGCCCTGACGCGAGTCTGCAACGACGTGGCCCGGAAGTTGAACCTCTTGAAAGGCGACGACGGCAACCTGTCGGGAGACGACGTACGCGAAGGCCTGACGGCCATTATCTCGGTCAAGCTGCTCGACCCGCAGTTTGAGGGCCAGACCAAGACCAAGCTGGGCAATTCGGATATTCGCGGCATTACGGAGAGCATCGTGGCCGAGGGCCTCTCCACGTATTTCGAGGAGAACCCCTCCATCGGGCGCAAGATCTTGGAAAAGGCGCTGCAGGCTCAGCGTGCGCGGGAAGCGGCCCGCAAGGCACGGGAACTCACGCGCCGGAAGTCGGCCCTGGAGACAGCCCAGCTGCCGGGAAAGCTTTCCGACTGTGCAAGCCGGGATCCCGCGGAATCGGAGCTGTTCCTCGTCGAGGGCGACTCCGCCGGGGGCTCCGCCAAGAAGGGCCGGGATCCACGCATTCAGGCTATCCTGCCGCTTCGGGGCAAGATCTTGAACGTCGAGCGTGCCCGCATGGACAAGATTTTGGCGAACGAGGAGATCCGGTCCATGATCACGGCCATCGGTTCCGGGGTCGGCCACGACTTTGATGTGAGCCGGGCCCGTTATCACCGGGTCGTCATCATGACCGACGCCGATGTGGACGGGTCCCACATCCGCACGCTCCTGCTGACTTTCTTCTATCGCTACATGCCGCAGCTGATTGACGCCGGCTACGTGTACATCGCCCAGCCTCCGCTGTACCTGGTGAAGAAGGGCAAGACCTCACAGTACTGCTACGACGACCAGGCACTCGAGCAGGCGCTGGCGCGTCTCGGTCGGGAGGGTGCCGCCATCCAGCGGTTCAAGGGCCTCGGGGAGATGAACGCGGAGGAGCTGTGGGACACGACCATGAATCCCGAGACCCGGACGCTGCTGCAAGTCACCCTGGAGGACGCGGTGGCCGCGGACTGGATCTTCACGGTGCTCATGGGAGAGAAGGTAGAGTCGCGGCGCGACTTCATCGAGGAGAACGCACACCTGGTGCGGAATCTCGACACCGTCGGCTGAGCGGCCGACTATACGACCTTGGGTTGCTCAAAGACCCCCGCCAAAGCGGGGGTCTCGGTCTGTAACCCCGGGGGGACCCCGTTCAGACGGGAATCGGCGCGCCTAATGCCGCCATGCTGGATATAGATCACCCGGACTTGCCGTCACCGCGCCTCCCCGACCACGGCGGCCAGGGTTGCAAGGAGGGGCGTTCCGATACCTAGTAGAGCCATTCTTAACTAACGGCATCGGATGAGGCCTCCGGCGGGGTCT
>JBMFXK010000401.1:0-2546 GCA_049964315.1 Clostridia bacterium
CCCAGGATACCGAAGAATCCCCACAATGCCTAGACTTCGGAATGACTCTACTAGTTTTTCAGTCGGAGGCCGTTCGGGTCCCAAACCGCGGGCCAACCCGGGGATGCGTCGGCGGGAGGCCGGTTGCAGGACGGAGAGCGCCGTATTGAGGGTCGGGCTGCAGGAGGGGGCGTGATCCGGGGAAATAGAGCGCAGGACGCCCCCCGCCCCTACCGGCCCGGGTGCCTTCAGGATGTCTTAGGGATCATGCCGAGCCTGTGTACTGCGTGCATACGGGGCGGCCACGTGCGTACACCGGGCGCAGACTGCGAGGAACCAGTCCGCGTAGGCCAGGTGGGCGATACCGATCACCGGCCGCCGCGCAGTGCGGACCAAACGGCCCGGGCGTGGAGGAGCTGGTACCACAAGCGGACCGGGGTGGCCGTCTGCAGAACGGCCGGCACTAGAGGTCCCCGGGTCCGGGCCAGTAGCTCCCGGGCGAGGCGGGCCACCATCAGCCGGGCTTGGTTGCGGGCTCACTCGGCCGCTGGGAGATAGGCCGGGCGGTGACTTTTTGGTTCCTAATCGCTTGCTCGCACCAAGCCGCATTCAACATCCTTCGTCTGATAGCAACTCAACCAAGAAGGGCTCCGGCTCGAATTAGGGCGCTTGCATGTCTACTTTAATTGCCCCCCTGGGCAACGGGGGTCATGGGCAAGACCGGGGTCATGGGCAAGACCGGGGTCAGCCATTGCGGACTCGGGGGGTCAGAGGTCCATCCCACGTGAATACCGCGTAGTAACAGAGCGCCAAGTAACGCCGATGGGGGTTGACTGGTGAACACCACCTCCCAGAAACAGGGGTGCAGATGGGTCGAGTACAGGATCTCCCCACCGTCCGGCAGATGGGCTAGGCGGGGATACTGCGCCTCCGCCGCCTTGACCGCGGTGACGCCACATTGACCCGTCCCCTCAAGGGGCCGGAAGGGGGCAGCCGCTACCTGGAGATGTCGGACATGCCCGAGAGCACTTAGCGGCCGGGGAATCGCGTGGACCAGACGGACCCCCAACCAGGCGCCGGTAGATTGGGCGACCATCGCTAGAATGTAGCGGCCGCGGATCGCAGCCAGGATGTCTGGCGGCACACTGTCCCATGACGGATTCGCAAACCGGCCCTGAATAACGAGGACATAGACGTGCTCCTGCGCTGGCTGGCGAGCGCCCTCGCCGACGTAGTGGGCCGCGAGGCGGACCGTGGTGGCGACGTAGGCGACCTGCACCGCGGAGTGGTCTCCGGCCTCCTGAGCCAACAGCGAAACGAGCTGAGACAGGGTGGTGCCCGACCAACGCGGTTGAACGGACGTACCGGAGGACGCTAGGCGGGGCCCGGTCCGGTGTCCATGCAGCCACAAGGCACCACCCCCGAGCACGATGAAGAAAGCGGCTGCGGCCGCGAGAAACCGACCGTGTGCCGGTCCGTGCAACGGGGGCCGAGCCATCCATCGACGACGGTCAAAGCGACCGGCGGGGTTCGGGACCTCCAGACCATGGCGTTGAAACCACTGCCGGAGTTCGTCCTCTTCACGACGCGCATCATCTGCCATTCAAATACCTCCGTCCTGATCGGTCGTCCAGGCCGCCGCGAAGTGGCGACGGGCGCGGTAGAGATGTCCTTTGACCTGCGAGACGCTGAGCCCCATGACTGTGCCCACTTCCTTGAGCGAGAGGCCCGCGTAGTAGAAGAGCCATAAGCATTCGCGATCCCGATGACTGAGACGGCGTAACGCATCGGTCACGAGGAGCGGTAGGGCCGGATCGGGCTCGCTCGCGCCAGCCTCCACGTTTGCCATCGTGACGACGCGGCGGCGCCGGCGCACCTCATCGATGGCGAGGTGATGGGCGACAGTGAACAGCCAGGCGGGTGTGAGTCGCCGCCGTGCGCGCGTGGCCCTAACGAACGTTTCTTGGGCCAGGTCCTGTGCGGCTTCCCAGTCATGAATAAAGGTATAGGCAAACTGCACCAGCTGGTCGCCGTAGCGCTCCACCCACTCAGCGAGCCCGCTCGCATCGCCGACGTCGGGAACGATCTCACCGGGTTTCACCTACACGCCCACCTCACCATACGAACGAACGAAGGCGGGGGAAGGTTCGTGCCAAGGAAATCCAGGCAAGAATCCAGGCCCCTCACTCATCAACTCTGGTAGTACCTTGTAAACTCGGGCAACTCATCTTCCCCGTGCTCCGCGGAACCCTCGAACGGCGGAGCACTCACGATGCTCCGCGCGGGACCGCTCGCCTGTGTCATAAAAGCCACCCGGCGGACCACCGGGTGGCGTGCTGTTGCGACCCTGACTCTTGATGACGGCGGGAGGTGTCGCATACCGGGCCGCCGTCAGTTCCTTGGGCACGCACTCACGTGCCGTAATTAACTCCGAACGACGTCTCCGATGTCCAGCCGGTGGGAGTGGCATTGCTCCCATTCTTGCTGTTACGCAGATTTATCAGGATATAAGGCGCTACCTCGCCGTTGACTTCTCCGCTCGATGTATAAGTGTAGATGTTCCAGTA
>JBMFXK010000401.1:2556-2993 GCA_049964315.1 Clostridia bacterium
CCGTCGATGAGAACGAAGGCAAGGTCACGGCTCCGCCTGCGGGATCTTCGAGAATAGCTTCGGCGGAATTGTTAACGTAATTGGTAGGGCAATCCACCGTCTGCCAATTCGTTGTCTGAGACTTCGTCACATCGTTAGCGATCGAACTGTACTGATCATAGGAAGTCCCGTTAAACACTACGGTGCCTTTATACTCCTCTTCACCCCACAGGTTGTCACCGGGTGATATAGAGCCATAGCCCTGTGCAAAGCACCAGTCGATGGGGTTGTTATTGTCCTGGGAGAGCATCTCTATGAACATGTTCTTGACAGTCGTTCCGCTTGTGTTAAAGATCTCTCCACCAGACTGCACCAAGGAATAAAACCCGCCGTCGTTGTTTGCATTGCGGAATCCGGATCTTGTCCACCACCCATTCCGGTAATTGCCCACCACGCGG
>JBMFXK010000402.1:0-2992 GCA_049964315.1 Clostridia bacterium
GTACGCATCCACCACCGCCGCCGTGGGATACGAGATTCCGTAGACGGCCGCCAGCACGCTGCCGGCCCGCTCCACCCGGTGGACGGCGGCGTGCCCGGCCGGAAACCGGGTTACATTGGCCGGCCAGCCCACCTGGGTGTCGAGGCTGTCAAACGGGTCGTGATTGCCGTGGGCCCAGAACACGCGGATGCCCGCGCGGTCGAGCCGCCGGAATCCGTCGCGCAGGTGAAACTGGGCGCGCAGACTGGGGGTCTCATGGTCGAACACGTCACCGGCCAGCACGACAAACGCGGCATCCTGCTGGAGTGCCAGATCGACCAGGCGGTCATATGCTTCCAGGCTCGCGTCGCGAAGCGCCGCCTGAACCTTCGGCTCTAGGCGCCCGATGCCGACCATAGGGCTGTCCAGATGCAGGTCGGCGGCATGGATAAACGTGAAAGGCTTCATACCTGTTCCTTCGCCAGGACCCGTCCGCTAACCTTCCTCAATATTCCAGTCCGAAGCCATGATCCACGGCGAGAATCTGGCCGGTGATGCCGCTGGCCCCCTCACCCAGCAGAAATATTACGGCGTCGGCCACTTCGTCGGCCGTGGTGAGGCGGCGGTCGGCGGCGCGCCCCTCATAGCGCGCGGTATCAGCGCTCACCCCCATGCCCCCCGCCATCGGCCCCGGCCGGACCGCATTGATGCGGCGCCCCTCTGGTCCCCACTCCACCGCCAGATGGCGCACCAGCGCCTCCAGGCCGGCCTTGGCTGCTCCGTAAGCGGCGGAGGGACCGGCGGCGGGGGCCATGGCCGCGTCAATGCTGGAAACGAGCACCGAGGAGCCTCCGACGCCCATACGGGACTCCACCACGTTCAACAGGACGAAGGCCGCCTCCAGGTTTACGGCCAGAGTCCGGCGGCGCTCATCCGCGGTCGTGTGGCGGGCGCGGTCGGCAAACACCACGCCGGCCGCGTGTACAAACGCCTGCGGTGCGATGCGCCCCCGGTCCAGCACCGCGGCGAGGGGCTCGGTGAGGCCGTCGGGGCGGGACAGATCCAGCGTCATCACGACATCCACGCCCGGGAGATCGGGGGTTCGGGACACACCCAGCACACGCCCGCCGCGGCGGTGCCAGCGCTCCGCCACGCACTGTCCGATGGCAGAGCGGGCACCACTCAGCACGAGCCAGCCGGGACCGCTCACTTGACCACATCCTCCCTGCTTCCTACGATAAAGACCATCATGACTTGGACGGCACCGGGCGCTTGTCCAGTGCCCGTTCAACCTGGTCCCGGGATGGTCCTGCCGTCTTCTCGCATGGGAACACTGAGGCTATGACCGACTCCGCGCAGGGGAGCGGCCGCTCCGCATGGGAAAGAGGGCGTTTTCGGTGGCGACACGGTCCGCGTTTCGATTTTCCCCCCGCCCCAACCGCGCGTCGGAGATTCACTGGCAGCCATGGTCAGAAAGCATCTTCGCCCGCTCGAGGGACGAGGGCCGCCCCATCCTGCTCTCACTGTCCGCGGTCTGGTGCCACTGGTGCCATGTCATGGACGAGACCACGTACTCCGATTCCGCTGTCATCGACCTTATCAACCAGGATTTTATCCCAGTGCGGGTGGACAACGATGTCCGGCCCGACATCAACCTCCGGTACAACATGGGCGGCTGGCCGACGACCGCGGTCCTCACGCCGGCAGGCGACGTGCTCACCGGCGGCACCTACGTGCCGCCCGATGCGATGCGCGATCTGCTGGGCCAGGCCCGCGACTATTTCCAGCAGCACCGGGCCGAGCTCGAGGCCCGACAGGCGCCAGGCCAGCCGCTGGAGCCGGACCCCGCCTTCGTCCCGCCGTCAAATGAGGCCGTAACGGAGATCCTGCAGAGTGTGCAAAGCCAATTTGACCGCGCCTACGGCGGCCTCGGAGCCGCTCCCAAGTTTCCCCAGGTAGAGACCTGGGAGTGCCTGCTCACCCGATTCTCGCTGGCAGGTGAAGGCTGGGCGGCCGGCATGACCGTCCGCACGCTGGACGCCATGGCGGGTGGGGGCCTTCACGACCTGGTGGAGGGTGGCTTCTTCCGCTACTGCACGACCCGGCAGTGGACCGATCCGCATTACGAGAAGATGCTGGATGACAATGCCCGGATGCTGTCCCTCTTCCTCCACGCCTTCCAGGTGACCGGAGACGAGACCTATCGGGACGTCGCGCGAAGGACCGCCGAGTACCTGAAGACGCGGCTGCTGCTGCCGTCCGGCCTGTTCGGCGGCTCGCAGGACGCCGACGAGGCGTACTACCAGCTTGGGCAGGAGGAACGGGCCAACCACACCCCGCCGGCGGTGGATGAAACGGCGTACGCGGGGGCCAACGCGCTTGCCAGCTCCGCCCTGCTGCTGGCCTCGGCCCTCATCGATCCAGGCTATCGGGCGCTGGCGCTCACCGCTCTGGAGGTTCTGTTTGACCAGTTCATGGGACCTGAGGGCCTCCTGCATGACGACCGCGAAGGCATGGTGCGCAACTGGCTGTTCGACCTCGTGGCAGTCGGTCACGCGTCGTTGGACGCGTTCGAGCTCACGGGCGACGAGGAGCACCGGGCACGGGCGCGCGCGGTGCTGACCATCATGGATGAAAAGCTGGGCGACCACCGTCCCGGCTTTTTCGACCACCCGGCCGCGCCGTCTGACGCCGGCCGATTGCAGGATCGCCAGCGTCCGCTGGCCGAAAATGTGGCGGCTGCCCGCCTCATCCGCCGGCTGGGGCTCTTGGACCACGACCTGACCCTGATCGACCGGGCAGCCGGGCTGTTGGGCGCGTACGCCAGCATCGCCCGCCGGGTGGGCGCGTTTGGGTCGGCCTGGGCCGAGTCTGCCACCGCCTTTTCCTCACCGCTCCTGGACATCCGCCTCGCGGTGCCGGAGCGCCACGACGGCCAGGACCTGCGCCAGGCTGCCTTTGCTCTCTACTATCCCGAACGCCGGGTGCAGACGCTCCTGCCTGGAGATCCGGA
>JBMFXK010000403.1:0-2988 GCA_049964315.1 Clostridia bacterium
GTCACGCGTCTTCGCGAAACGGGCGTCCCCGTTTACGTCCGCATCGAGCAGGCTGTCGGTGCCCTTGCTGGCTCGCTGCAGACCGAGCCGACCGGCATCCCGCCGATGCCGGCGGCCGCGGCCCCGATTTCTGACGGCGGGTATGCGGCGGGCCGGCAGGTTCTGATGGATGCGGGCATCCCGTTCCCGCGCCTCGGCATGGCCGGCGACGCTGCGGAGGCGGAGGAGCTTGCCGGGCAGATTGGATATCCGGTGGCGGTGAAGGCTTCCTTCCTGCTTCACAAATCTGATGCGGGCGGCGTGTTCTTGAACCTCCGCAGTGCGTCCGCGGTGCGGAGCGCCTTGCTTGACATCCGCGCCCGGCTGGGGGACGGGCCGGTGTCCATCGAGGCCATGGCGGAAGCTGGCGGGCAGGAGCTCATTATCGGGGTGCGCCGGGACCCCCGCTTCGGGCCGGTCCTCATGGCGGGCCTCGGCGGCATCTACACGGAGATATGGGAGGATGTGGCGGTGGAGCTGGCCCCGGTCGACTTCGCAGCAGCGCGCCGGATGCTGGAGCGGCTCCGGGCTGCACGGCTCCTGAGCGGAGCCCGCGGCCAGCCCCCGTTGGACATGGGTGGCGCTGCCCGTGTCATGGCCATCCTGTCCAACCTGGCCGCGGCCCACCCGGAGTGGGAGGCGGTGGAGATTAATCCGCTGCGCGTGTACGAGGACGGGGTCCTGGCGCTCGACAGCCGCGTCATTCCCATGCCCGCTGGGGAGCACCCAGCTCCCTGATTGGATTTGCCCGCGCGCGCATCACCAGCCCCCTTCCCCGGGGGAACGTGGTGCGCGTACACCGATAGATCGGAACTTTCCAGGCCGCCCTGCGGCCTGATCTTTCGCGCAAGAAAAACCTCGGAACTCCGCTCGCGGCCGAATCAGACAGCCCAGGACATGATGATATTGTGACGGGAGTGGCGCGCGTGCCGCGCGCCTGTAGGAGGTGCCTATGGATCTCGCGTTCACACCCGAGCAAGACGTATTTCGCGGGCGGGTGCGGGCCTTTATGGATCGGACACTGCAAGCGCCGTTTTACCGTGAGCATCAAAACCGCAGCGGGGAGCGGAGCGTCCTGAGCCGCTGGTGGGACCGGGCCGTCTATGAAGCCGGACTGGCGGGGCTCTCATGGCCCCAGGAATACGGTGGACAGGGCCTCGGCCACGTCGAGGAGATTATCTTCGCCGAGGAGTGCTATCGCGCAGGAGCGCCGGAAGGCATCGCCTGGGCGGGGAAGGGGCTTCTCGGCCCGGTGCTGCTGGTCCACGGAACCGAGGAGCAGAGGCGTCATTTCCTGCCGCGGATCCTGTCGGTGGACGACGTGTGGTGTCAGGGCTATTCGGAACCGGAAGCCGGGTCCGACCTGGCCTCCCTACGGACGCGAGCCGTCCGCGACGGGGACGGCTGGCGCATTACCGGCGAGAAGATCTGGACCAGTACGGTGAAGGATGCGGACTGGAGTTTCGTGCTGGCGCGAACGGATCCGGAGGCGCCCAAGCATCGCGGCATCTCGCTGTTCCTGGTGCCGCTGACGGGGGAGGGCGTTACCGTCCGGCCCCTCCTGGAGGCCACCGGCGACCCGAGCTTCGGATCGATGCAGTTTGACAACGCGTATGTGCCGGACACCCATCGTGTGGGCGAGGTGAATCAAGGCTGGCGTGTGGCCAATGCCATTTTAGGATTCGAGCGCGGCGTGACGGCCATCGAGCAGCACGGGCGCTACTACCGGCAGTTTACGGCCATGCTGGATACCCTCGCGGCCCTGCCGTCGGGCAATGCTCTCGAGGATGCCGCGGTGCAGGACCGGGCGGCCAGCGTGCTGGGGGATCTGGAGATTCTCCGCTTCTGGTGTCTCGACCTTATTACTCAGCTTGAGGCGGGCGAGGATCCGGGCTTCGGGGCATCCACCCTGAAATTCTTTTACAGCGAACTGTTCCAGCGCATCGGCCGGCTGTCGCTGGAAAGTCAGGGGGCCGCCGTGCAGCTGCCCGGGGATGGCTTTCACCAGTACGAGTACCTCTGGGCTATCGCGACCAACATCTTTGCCGGCACGCGCGAGATCCAGCTCGACATCATTGCCGAGCATATTCTCGGGCTGCCGCGGGGGGACCGCCAGTGAACTTCCGTTACTCGGATGACCAGCGCGCGATGGAAGAGGTCATGGACCGCGTGTTCATGGACCTGGACGGTGTGTCCATGACGCGGCGCGCTTACTCCGGCCATCCACTTGACCGTGCGGAACTGGCCGCGGTCGCCCGGGTGCTGGCCGAGCAGGGCCTCTTCGGGACCTTCATTGGGGAAGAGTACGGAGGCTCCGGCCTTGAGCTTCTGGACGTGGTCCGGGTGGTGTCGCGGTCCGGCGCCCGGCTCCTGCCCTATCCGCTCGCAGCCACCCTGACGGTGCTCTGGGGCTTGGGGCAGTTCGGGACCGACAGCCAGAAAGCGCGCTGGCTTCCGGCCGTTGCGGACGGCAGTGCAGTGCCGACCCTGGCCGTGGATGCACTCCTCGCCCCGATCGATCTGACCGGAGAGGGGCAGCACTTGTCAGCCCACGGTGGGGCTGTGGCCGTGCCGCACCCGGATACGGCCGCGCTCATCGCGATTCCGGCGCGGACCTCCTCGGGCCGGGGACTCCTCATCCTGGATCGAGAGGACCTTAGCCTCGAGCCGCAGGGCGTCTGGGACCTGGCGGAGCCGAGCGGCAGCCTGGCCCTGGGGGGTCAGCCGGTGGCCGCCGACCGGTTCGTAGCCTTCCCGGCCGATGGCTACGCGGACCTTGTCGCGCTCTGCCGCATCCTGGCTGCCGCCGATCTCAACGGCGTCATGCAGGAGGCGTTGTCCCGCACCGTCGACTACATCAAGACGAGACGCCAGTTTGGCGGGCCGATCGGCCGGTTCCAGGCGCTGAAGCACACCGCGGCGGCCGACCACGTTCGCATCGTGAACACG
>JBMFXK010000404.1:0-2978 GCA_049964315.1 Clostridia bacterium
GGCGATTTCCTCTTTGGGCTGGAGGGCCGCGTCATTGTGGTGACGGGCGCGGCCGGCGGCATCGGCGGAGCGGTGGCGCGCGGTCTCATCAGCCGCGGCGCCACCGTGATCGGGACGGATGTGCGCCCGTTCGAACTCGACGGAGCGGGGACGGCCGCCATGGTGGACGTCGCGGACCCGGCTGCGGTCGAGGCGTTTGCCACTTCGCTGACGGCGCGTCATCCGCGGGTGGACGGCCTCGTAAATGTCGCCGGCATCGGCGGCTCGCATCCGGCAGAGACCTTTCCGCTTGAGCGCTGGATGCAGGTGGTGGATACCAACTTGACGGGATCGTACCGGATGGCACGGGCGCTGTTCGGGCTGTTCGCCCCCGGTGCCGCCGTCGTGAACGTTGCCTCCACCTATGCGCTGCGGGCGCCGTACGTCCTCCCGAGTTCTGCGTACGCGGCGGCCAAGGCCGGCGTCACCGGCCTGACCCGCGCACTGGCCAGCGAATGGGGGCCGCGCGGCATCCGCGTCAACGCCATCGCGCCTGGACACATCCTCACGGACATGACGCGGGACCGGCTGACCCGCGATGACTATCTCGCACCGGTCATCGCCCGCACACCCCTCCGGCGCATCGGGGAGCCTGCCGACCTGGTGGGTCCGGTGGCATTCCTGCTGAGTGACGCCGGTTCCTTCATAACCGGAGAGGTGCTGGTGGTGGACGGGGGCTGGATCATCGCGTAGCCCGGGCCTGGCTGGACGTCGCCTGCGGCAAGGGCGAGATGCTGCTCCGTCTCGCCGAGCGGGTGCGGATTGGGGACGCGGGCGTCGATCTGTCCCCGTACGCGGTGCGTGAGGCTCGCGAGCGAGCCGCTCACCGCAGGCTTCGAGGCCGGATCGAGGTCCTGGAAGCCGGCGGCCAGGGATACGTGGCGGCCGCCGAGGCGGGACGGTATGACCTCGCCATGTGCGTCGGACGATTGCCTTCGGCGGCCACCGGCCCACGCTTACGGCCCCGACGCGGGTCACCCGTCCAGGGGACTGGTGCTGGTGGGCGAGACCTGCAGACGCCGGACCCGGAGCACCTGACCCTGGCTGCCATCAGGCAGACGAGTTTGCGACCCATGCTGGAAACGTGGACGCTGGGCTTGAGATCGGGCTTCGCGCGCTCTGTACGCGGGTGAGCCGCCCCGATGACTGGGATCGCTATGAGGCCCTGCCGTGGCGGGCGTCCGAGCTTTGCACGGACCGGCACCCGGAAGATCCGGACGTGCCGGAGATTCTGGAGCGGCAGCATCGGGCTCGCGCAGCGCACCTCCGGTTCGGGCGGGACACCATCGGCTGGTCCCTCTACCTCTGCATGAACCCGCGCTGACGTCAGCGCGTGTCGGGAAGAGTCGCGGAGAGGGGCCGGGCTACCTCTTCCAGCGAACGCCGCTCGGCGTTCACGGCGAAGAACCAGGCCACCACGCCGCCCAGGAACATCACGGCGGCGCCCACATAGTACCCGGTGGTCAGTGGACCTGGATTGCTGCCGTCGCCCACCAGGGTCGCAAACAGCGTGGGGGCGGCGACTCCGCCCATCAATTGGGACACCGCGAAGAAGAAGGCAATCGCCTGCCCGCGCAGCTCGAGGGGGAAAATCTCGCTCACGGTCAGATACGCGGACGAGGCGCCGGCCGAGGCCAGGAAGAAGATGGCGCACCAGAAGAGGGTCTGGGTGGTGGCCGACAGCAGGCCCTGGTGGAAGCACCAGGCCGAGACGGCCAGCAGGAGGGCGGAGAGGCAGTATGTCAGGGTGATCATCTTGCGACGGCCAACGGTGTCAAACAGGTGTCCGATGAGGAGCGGGCCAGCCAGATTGCCCGCCGCGAACGGGAAGAAGTAGAGGCCGATGCGATCCGAAGGTACGTGATAGAAGTGGGCCAGCACCAGCGCGTAGGAGAAGAAGATGGCGTTGTACAGGAAGGCCTGCGTCACCATCATGGAGAAACCCAGAAATGAGCGCGAAGGGTAGTCGCGCAGCATGGTGCGGGCAATCTGGCCGTACGACACCACGCCGCTTCCGGTAATTGCGATGCCCTGGTCTTCGGTCACCGGCTTCAGCTCTATACCCTCCCGGCGCACCCGCGCCTCAATCTGGTCGACAATGTCCTCTGCCTCCTCCTCCCGCCCATGCGTCATGAGCCAGCGAGGGCTTTCGGGGATGCTGCGCCGCAGCAGGATAATCACGATGCCAATCACGGGGCCGAGCAGGAACCCGATCCGCCATCCCAGATCGATCGGAAAGAGATGGGGGTTCAGGAGCGGGACGGACAAGGCGGACCCGACCATGGCGCCGAACCAGTAGGTGCCGTTGACCGCAATGTCCACACGTCCCCGGTAGTACGACGGGATGAGTTCGTCGATGGCAGAATTGATGGCGCTGTACTCGCCCCCGATGCCGGCTCCGGCCAGAAATCGAAACAGCAGCAGAAACCACAGGGTCGGAGACAGACCGGCCACGCCGCTCGCCACCAGATACAGGGTCAGGGTCCAGATAAACATCCGCCGGCGGCCCATCCGATCGGTCACACGCCCGAACACGAGCGCCCCCGCGACCTCGCCCAGAAGGTAGGCGGTTCCGACCAGACCGGCCTGGGCTGCCGTGAGGCCCAGAGCAGCGCGCTCCTGAAGCACCGGACTCACGCTGGAGACAATCTGAATCTCGAGTCCATCCAGGATCCAGGAGACACCCAGCCCGATGATCACGAGCCAGTGAAAGCGGGACCATGGCAGCCGGTCCAGCCGCGCGGGGACAAGACTCACCACCGCGCCGTCAGGATTCTGCATAACCGGACCGTCCTCCCATCAGCTGCGCGCCGGGCTTGGGCCGGGGCGCTCCGGCGGGGAGGCAGGGCGGATCGTGCCGCGAAACGAGCTTTTACGATGCGCGGTCCGGCGGCCCCGGGGCTCGCGGAGGCCGCCGCGCGCGCGTTCGCCCGCGCCCG
>JBMFXK010000405.1:0-2956 GCA_049964315.1 Clostridia bacterium
CCGCCCTTCCCCAGGCATGGTCCAGTCGGGGCGAATTCCGCACCGGGACCCAGATTTCCTGCCCGGGCACGACAGACGCCATCGAGGCGTCCCTTGTGGGGAGTCGGCGCACTTCGCCGCCTTCCAGGAGCACGACCGCATGCTCCGGCCCCACTTCCAGCACCACCGCTCGCCGACTCACTCCGAGGTCCTCCCGCACCGGGGCGTCTCCCGGCCCCGACTCAAATCTGCCGCAGACTCAGATGAACGGCACCACTGACTTTGAAAGCGCCTGCAATCCGAGACCTCCGCCGCCCCTTTTGGGCCGGCGGCACGCTGCGCGCCTCGCGCCCGGGGTCGAAATCCCATGTGACCCGCGGTCACGCCCCTCCAAACCACCAGGAAACTCCTATACTCCACGCGGCTCCGGCATCCCGACGTACCCTTTCAGGTGCGGCCAATCGTGCAGGAGAATGAGGGCGACCGCGATGATGTATCGACGGTGGCGCTCCATCGTCTTCCGGCTCCACCACGGCACCACGTCCAACTGCCGTAACGGCAGCTCTCGCCGGGTCTTGAGATGCTGCACCAGCTCGGGCTGACTGGCCAGGTAGTGCGCCACAGCGATGGCCCGCTCCCGCGCGTCCCGATGCTTCGGGCAGTTCTCCACCAGATCGGCCAACGTGATGCTGTAGCCGTCCAACACGGCCTGAAGTTCCTCAATTTCCCGAATGCGTTCCTGCTGCTCCTGTTCCAGCTGCCACGCCGACTGCGCGACCCGGTCGAGGGTGGGATTGGCCGTGTGGCCTTCCTCGTCATGCTCCTCCAGGTCCGACAGCGGCACTTCGCGTCGATCCTTGCGGCGTCGGAAGAAATCAACCAGGCGGCGCCGGATCACGGTCTGGGCAAAGCTGACAAAGGATCCCCGCCCCGACTGATACCCGTCAATCGCCTCGTCGAACGCCATCAGCGCCACGCTGATTTCCTCGTCCACACCGGGCCGCAGGTACCTTCCGGTCGCCTGGCTGGCCACACGCAGGATGAATGGCGTGAAGTCCTGAATGAGCTGGTCCCGCGCCAGGACCTCCCCGTCCTTGGCCCGGTCAAGCAGCACGTCGGCTGTAGCCTCACTCCCGGAGCGAGGGCTCAAGCCATTCACCTCGCTGTCGTTGTAAATTTCGTGGGGGTTAACCACTTTTAGGGGGTACTATTCACCCCGGCTAAGTTTTTCTTCGATTACTCAACCGCCCGAGGACTCCGCGCCGGTGCCCGGCTCGAACGACAGGGTGGTCTGCCGGGCCGGCGGGTCCATGCCCAGATAGCGGAATCCTTCCAGCGTAAGCTGGCGCCCCCGCGGGGTGCGTTCCATCAGCCCCATCTGCAGCACGTAGGGTTCGACCACGTCCTCCAGTGTCCCCGCCTCCTCCCCCACCGCGGCCGCCAAAGTCTCCAGGCCGACGGGGCCGCCGCCGTAACGGCGTCCCACTGTCTCCAGCACCCGGCGGTCGACAGCGTCGAGGCCATACGGGTCCACCTCCAAGAGCGTCAGCCCCTCTTCCACCACCGTGCGCGTCAGGCGTCCCTCGGCACGCACCTGGGCATAGTCGCGAAGCCGCTTCAAGAGGCGATTGGCCACTCGGGGCGTACCGCGGCTGCGGCGGGCCACCTCCAGCGCCACGCCCTCTTCCAATTCCACATTGAGTAGTTCGGCAGAACGCATCACAATTTCGGACAGCTCGGCCGAGGGGTAAAAGTCGAGATGCAGGATGACGCCGAAGCGGTCGCGCAGGGGTGACGTGAGCATGCCGGCGCGGGTGGTGGCGCCAACCAAGGTGAAGCGCGGCAGGTCAAGACGCAGCGAGCGTGCGCTGGGCCCCTTGCCCAGCACCAGGTCCAGGGCGAAATCTTCCATGGCCGGATACAGCACCTCCTCCACGGTGCGGTTCAGGCGATGGATCTCGTCAATAAATAGGACTTCGCGATCATCCAGATTGGTCAGAATCGCGGCCAGGTCTCCGGGGCGGTCAATAGCCGGACCGGAGGTGAAGCGGATGCTCACCCCCAGCTCGTTGGCGATGATGTGGGCGAGGGTGGTCTTGCCCAATCCAGGAGGTCCGTAGAGCAGCACATGATCGAGGGGCTCCGAGCGCCCGACCGCCGCTTCGGCAAACACCGACAGGCGCTCTTTCACCTTCTCCTGGCCGATGTAATCGGCCAGGCGCTGCGGACGCAGCGCCCGGTCCCAGAGATCATCGGTCTTGAGCTGACCCGCCACGATGCGGTCCTCAGCCATGCCGTATCCCCCCTCCCGGATCGAGACGAGACAACGCCAGCCTGAGCCGTGCGGCCGGAGTCTCCGCCTCGCTGCCTGCCAGTGCCCAGCGCGCCTCGGACTCCGTGTAGCCGAGGGCCCGCAGGGCGTCCAGGACGTCGTCCGCCGGCGGCTGCTCCGCCTCCGGCGCATGGGTGCTGTCACCCATGACCGCATCTTCAGAAAGGGGCTCGGCCAGCACGCCGCGAAGCTCGACGATGAGCCGCTGGGCGAGCTTCGGACCCACTCCCGACACTTCGCGCAGACGCTGCCAGCGTCCCTCCGACACCGCCTCCACGAGGCCTTGGATCCCCACCTGGCCCAGCACCGCCAGCGCCAGCTTCGGTCCCACGCCGGTCACGTTCAGCAGGGCCAGGAAGATGTCCCGTTCGGCGACGGTAAAGAATCCCGCCAGCTGCCAGCTGTCCTCGCGAATGACGAGATGGGTGAAGAGGCGCACGGGGCTCCCCGGTTCGGGCAGCTGCCGTTGAGTGGTGTCCGGCACCATCACTGCCAGACCGAGCCCCCCCGGCGTCTCAATCAAGGCCGATCCGGGCTCCCTGGCCACCAGGGTCCCGCGGACAAACGCGATCACTGCACGCGCTCCCGCATCCGTGCGGGACCAAGCCCGCACCAGGCGACGGCCAGGGCGTCGGCCGCGTCATC
>JBMFXK010000406.1:0-2954 GCA_049964315.1 Clostridia bacterium
CGTCTGACAAAATCCTACAGATCAAAAAACACCGGCGCCCGCAGGCGCCGGTGCCCCGCACCGCGGTCAATACAGCGCAAACCCGGTTCCCAGCCGCAGCAGCGCCCGGAACGCGAGATAGGCCGCTTCCATGTCCGGGCATTCGACGGCGACCGTCCGCCCGTCGATGCGCTCCGCGCCGGGGTAAAGCATGGCCAGATCGGTTCCTTGCGACGTCACGAAGCCAAGCTCCAGCGTGATCGGCGTCTCGATCCGAAGCGGCTTCGGCCCCTCGCCGCGCGCCATCCGCTCCACGGCGCGCACGACGGCGTCGCGAAGTTCCCGGTGCACCACATCCGGGTGTTTGACCCGGGCACTCTTGCGCCCGAGCGCCCACTTGGTCACCACGAACTCCGTCTCGGGCAGGTACGGACGCGCTTCATCGTACAGGGCCTGGTCCCCGCTCACCACGCCGACCGGAATCCCGAAATGACCGGCCAGATAGGCGTTCAGGCCGCATTCGCCCACCTCCTGGCCGTTCAGCGCCACATGATGCACGTCGCCGGTGTAGGTGTGGTCCATGATGGCGCCAGCGGTGCCGGCCTTGGCGTGGTAGCCGATGAACATCGCCACGTCGTGACCGGGCAGGCCTTCTCCCATCTGCAGCCGCTTACCGCTGCCGGAGATGAGTTCGGTGGCCGGAGGCAGGCCCTCGAGTGCGTCAAATGCCAGGTTCAGCTGCCCGTCGTGTGAGTCGTTCACCAAGACGCGGCTCGCCCCGGCGCTCCACGCGGCCTCCACCACCGTGCGCATCTCCCGGATCATGTGCGGCCGCGACCGCTCGTACTCGCGATCCTCGGGCAGAAACTGCTTGCGGTCGACCAGGCCTCCGATGCCCTCCATGTCGACCGAGATCCAGACCTTGGGCCCCGGCATCCAACCGCCCCTTTCGGTTAGGTGAGGACCACGAGCGTGTCGCCTTCCGACACCGCAGTCCCCTTTTCCACCGCCACCTGCTCCACCGTGCCATCCTGAGGCGCGATGATCTCGTTCTCCATCTTCATGGCCTCCAGGATGACCAGCACCTGGCCCTCGGCCACACGGGCCCCCACGGTCACCTTGACATCCAGCACGGTCCCCGGCAGCGGCGCCTTCACGGTGCCGCCGCGGCCGTGGGTGACCGGCCGTCGTCCGGGATCGGCCGCCTCCCGCGCCGGGTCCCGCGGGGTCGGGGCGGGAGCGGGGGGCTGAGCCGCCGCACTCCCCGCTGCCTGGCCCATCTCTTCCAGCTCCACCTCAAACACCTGGCCGTCCACCGTCACCCGAAATCGCCGCTTCACCAGGGCCACCCTCCCCGCATACTGTCTCGGCGCCCCACCAGGCGCCACGGTCCCGGATCCGGCCACAGCGGCCTCACCCGGATCTGAACCGGGACTTCTTCCAGGACGGCCAGCACCGCCGCGATGGCCGCCACCACCCGCGGGTCCGGCGCACGCCCGGCCCCTTCCGGCTGGGACCGTCTGCGCCCTACGGTTGGCATGCTGCGGCTCCTCTCCCGCCGGTCATACCGGCATGTTCCCGTGCTTCTTCGGCGGCCGCCCGTCCCGTTTCCCCGTGAGCGACTGCAGACTCCGGATAAGGTAGTCGCGCGTTTCCTCCGGGAAGATGACCGTATCCACATAACCGCGGCCGGCAGCGATGTAGGGATTCGCGAAACGCTCGCGATACTCCGCCACCTTTCGCTTGCGCGCTTCCACCCGGTCCTCGGCCGCCTCCAGCTCGCGCCGGTAGATGATGTTGGCGGCGCCCTCGGGGCCCATCACCGCTATCTCCGCCGTCGGCCAGGCCGCCGCCAGGTCAGCCCCCAGCGAGCGGCTGCACATGGCCAGATAGGCACCGCCGTAAGCCTTGCGGCAAATGACCGTCACCTTTGGCACGGTGGCCTCGGCGTAGGCGTACAGCACCTTGGCGCCATGGCGGATAATGCCGCCGTACTCCTGGCTGGTGCCGGGGAGATAGCCTGGGGTGTCGACCAGGGTCACCAGGGGAAAGTTGAATGCGTCGGCAAACCGGACGAACCGGGACAGCTTGTCCGAGGCATTGATGTCAAGCGTGCCGGCCAGCACGCGCGGCTGGTTGGCGACCACAGCCACGGGGTGGCCGTCCAGGTACGCCAGTCCCACCACGAGATTGTCGGCATACCCCTTTTGGAACTCCAGGAACGAACCGCGGTCGAAGATGCCGCGGATGGCCAGATGCATGTCATACGGCTTGTTGGGATCGTCCGGCACCAGATCGGCCAGCAATCCCGCCTCGGCGTCCGCACGCGGCCGGAGCGGCGGATCCTCCAGATTATTGGACGGAAGCCGGCCCAGCAGTTCCCGAATGAGGTCCAGGGCCGACTCGTCGTCGTCAGCGGCGAAGTGGGCCACACCCGACTTCCGCAGCTGACTGTCGGCGCCGCCCAGCTCTTCCGCCGACACCTTCTCCCCGGTGACCGCCTCGATCACCTGGGGACCGGTGATGAACATCTGGGCGGTGCCGCGGACCATGACGACGAGATCCGTTAGAGCCGGCGAATAGACCGCCCCGCCCGCGCTTGGGCCCATGATGGCCGTAATCTGTGGAACCACGCCGGACGCATGCGTGTTGCGCTTGAAGATTTCCCCGTATCCGTTCAGCGCGTCAACGCCCTCTTGAATGCGCGCGCCGCCGGAATCGTTGAGCCCCACGATGGGGGCGCCGGACTTCAACGCCAGGTCCTGCACCCGCTGGATCTTGGCGGCGTGCATCTCGCCCAGGCTGCCGCCCAGGACGGTAAAGTCTTGCGCGTACACGTACACCGTGCGCCCGTGCACGAGACCCGCACCGGTGACGACGCCGTCCCCCGGTGCGCCGCCGTCCGTCATCGCCGCGTCATCGCCGCGGCGGCTGACATGGGCACCGATCTCTTTAAAGCTCCCCGGATCCAGCAG
>JBMFXK010000407.1:0-2913 GCA_049964315.1 Clostridia bacterium
GCCCAACGCTAATGCACCGAGCCAGAATCAGAAGGCGGGTGGGCCGGCTCAGCCAAACAAATCCGGCATCTACAACGCGGGTAGACCCGCCGCCAAAAAGACCGGAAACTCGGCCGGAAACGCTGCGCGCTACGGCGCCAATGGCGGAAGCAACGGAACCCACGGCAACAAGGCGGGCGGAACCATTTATCGAAACCTCAGCGGTTCGGCCCGGAAAACCGCGAACAAGACCGGGTCGTCCGTCCGCAAGGCAGGCAATAAGACGGGATCCGCGGCTCGCAAGACCGCACACAAGACCGGCTCATCGGTCAAGAAGGCCGGCAGCTCGGCTCGAATCGGGGCGCCGGCGCGTACCCGCAGCCCCGTCAAGAAAAAAGGCAGCACCGGCGCCAGTCGGGAAAAGACTCGAAAAGGCACGGGTGGGGCTGCAGGAGCGGCCCGGAAGCGGCGGGGCAGCTGGATCTTTTCGTCATCGTCCATCACGCCGATGAGCTTGGCGACGCTGCCTCCCCTGACCTACGTTCAGAAACTCAACCCGTGGCTGAAGCACGCTCACCAGATCTCGAGCTTCATCCCCAACATGGGGTACCACTGGGCCACGCCGTACCCCGGTATCGTGCTCATGACCAACCAGGCGGGCGCGGTCACGGCCGTTGAGGCTGCCTTCCCGCAGAAGCTTGGCCAGTACAGCTGGTGGGACCCGGTTACCACCGAGCCCAACGGCGGGGTGGCGTTCAACAGTGAACACCTGTACTTCGTGGCCCCGTCCAGCATCACGTCGACCATGACCACCACCTCGAGCGACCTGACATCGTGGAGCACGTTCGAATCTATAAACACCCGGCTGGCCGCTTACGTCAAAGAGCCAACCCCGTTTCTCGGCTTCACTGTATACGGACCGCCCACCGGGCCTGGCATCAAGGTGCTCGTGAACGCGGCGGGCACAGTCTCCGGCTTCGTGGTGGAGGAGCCGGCGACCAACGGCCACTTCCCCGGCTACTACCCGATGCGGCGCCATCCGCTGGCATCGAAAGAGTATGGGAGGGCTTACGACAGCGTCCTCTTGCTGACCCCGCTCAGCAAGAAAGGCACCTAGGCCGCGCTCTTGTCAGCCGGAAGGCGCTTCGTTAGACTATAGGCCTTTCGTGTCGACACCCCCGGGCACTACGTACCGGGGGCAGTGGCCTGTGCGCGTGGGCGAAGGGTCAAGGGCGAAGGAGGAAGAGCAATTTCCGACGATCGCGATGGGGGCCCTTTGACGGACGAACAGGCCATACTGGATGAATTTCTCGCTTGGGCTCCAGGCGAGCACGGGCGTCGGCGGCGCCGTGCCGACCAGGCGCGCGAGCGGGCCCTTCGCGCCAACGATGAAGCAGTCTGGCAGCATGCGGAGATTGTTGAGCAGAGCTACGCCCAACTCGATGAGATGTTGAACGGTGGCGAACCCTACTTCGCGCGGGTGCGCGGCCGGCTCAAGGATGCCGGCGGGGACCTGTTCGAGCTGGACGTACGAGTACACAAATACGCGCGCTCGGAAGCGTTCCCGCACGGGCGCGATGAGATGCTGGCCATCAGTCATCTGACGGCGCTGGCCGACCTGGTGCGCAACCCCGCCGAACGGGTGGTGCGCCTGCCGCTGTCAGAAACGGATCTCATGCGCTGGCCAGAGCTTCGTGGCGGCGGTGCCCTTGAGGTGCTGCAGGTCGACGTGGAGGACGTGGAGCTGACCGGTGGGCAGGTCGTCCGGGTGGCCCCGCGTTACGGAGCGGTGTTTGAGGACCGGGTCCGGCGCCGCCTGCAGGAAAGCGCCCGGCCCGGCCTCGAGATCCTGGCCGACGTGCTGGATCGCCATCAGAATGAGGCGATCAACGACCGCGATCCACGCCACCGGCTCACCATCCTTGACGGACCGGCCGGGACCGGAAAGACGGTGGTGGCCGCCCACCGGATAGCCGTGCTGGCCCCCCCGGGAAGCCCGGGTGTCTATCTCACCCCCAGCTCCACCCTTCGCGATTACGTCGGTCCGGCGCTGCCGCGGCTCGGACTCGAGCGAAGCCGGGTGCGGGTCATGAGTGTGGCGGACCTCGCCCTCCTGCTCTGGCCTGGCCTCGACCCAAATCATCTCGGCCGCAGGCCCCTCCGCGTGTCATTTGATGAGGTGGAGAAGGCGGCCCGGGCGGAGACGCGCGCCGGGGAGCAAGAACGCAACCGTCCACTTCTCAGCGCGGTGGACGAGGCCATCCGCCAAGGCGAAGAAACCCCTCCCACCCCCGGATCCCGTACGGCGGTCGCCCTCGGCTTTATCCGGCGCTGGCGTACGGAGGGTGGGTTTGATCACCTGGATGTGCTGGAAGACCATTACCGTACCCTGCGTGACGACCTGCCGCGTCTACCCGCCTGGCCGGGTGCGGCAGGGTCTACGCGTGCCCCGGCTGTGGATACATTGTGGCGGCGGGTGACGCGGCGCTTGAAGCTGGGGGAGGACCTGCCGTTAGAGCCGGTCGGGCTGGTGATGCTGGCCGCGGCTGTCGGACGTCCCTGGTCGGGACAGCGGCCGGCCTGGGCTATCGTCGACGAAGCGCAGGCCGAACCGGCGGGATTCTACGAGGCGCTCTCCCGCCTGCTTGAGCCCGGTGCGCCCATAGTGTTGGCGGGTGACCTCATGCAGCGGGGACACGAGCAGGGCCTCACGTCGTGGGAAGAAGTGCGCACCGCGCTGAAATTGCGGAAGGGTGCGGTGCAGAGCCTCTGGCTGGGCCGCAATTACCGGGTCCCGCCCCGCATCCACCGAGCGGCCGAGAAGCTGCGCCAGGCAGTTGATCCCCTTTCGCCCGCCAGCGAGAGCGTCCCCTGGCATCCGGTGCAGGGGGAGGTGCGGACGGAGCTTCTGGCTCAGGACGAGGGCATCATCGC
>JBMFXK010000408.1:0-2912 GCA_049964315.1 Clostridia bacterium
CTGGCGTCGCGAGTGAAAGAGGTGTCCGTTTTTGCCCGCGTGTCTCCTCCGCACAAGCTGCGCATCGTGCGTGCGCTGAAACAGGGGCGCCAGATTGTCGCCATGACCGGCGACGGCGTCAACGATGCGCCGGCCGTCAAGGAGGCCGACATCGGCGTCTCGATGGGGATGACGGGCACGGACGTGACGAAAGAAGCCTCGGCCATGATCCTGACCGACGACAACTTCGCCACCATCGTGCGGGCGGTGCGGGAGGGCCGGGCCATCTACGACAACATCCGCAAGTTTATCCGCTATCTCCTCTCCTGCAACGTGGGGGAGGTGCTGGTGATGTTCCTGGCCACTGTTCTCGGCATGCCGCTTCCTCTGATCCCCATCCAGATCCTGTTCGTGAACCTGGTGACCGACGGATTGCCGGCGCTGGCGCTGGGCGTGGATCCTCCGGATCCGGCGGTCATGGAGCGCCGCCCGCGGCCGCCCGGGGAGAGTGTGTTCGCGCGGGGACTGGGGGGGCGCATCGCCCTGCGCGGGGCCCTGATCGGCGTGATGACGCTCCTGGTCTTTGCGTACGGACTCGGACCGGCGGGCATGGGACTCCGAGGGGCACGCACCATCGCGCTGGCTACGCTTATCATGAGTCAGTTGTTTCATGTGTTTGATGCCCGGAGCGAGGATCGGAACTTTCTCGAAGTGGGGCTGTTCTCCAACCCCTGGGCGGTTCTGGCGGTCCTCTCCAGCATCGTCATGCTGCTGGGCATCATCTACTGGCCCCCGCTGGCCCGTCTCTTCTACACGGTCCGGCTCGATCCGGCAGACTGGCTGGTGGTGGTGGCCGCCTCGGGAGGCATCCAGTTGTTCAGTACGGTGCGGTATCTGATAGGGCGCGAACGGGTGACAGCACCCATCCCGGCCAGTGACGGTTAGGGTGACGTTTCGGTATGTGAAGCTCCACGGGGCGGGAAACAGCTATGTGTATGTCGAGGCGTCGGATCTTCCCGCCGAACGGCACTGGCCCGCCGTGGCCCGGGCGCTCTCCGACCCCGCCACGGGCCTGGGGGGTGACGGCCTCATCGTGGTCGGCCCGAGCCCGGCGGCGGTGTGCTCCATGCGCATCTTCAACCAGGACGGCAGTGAGGCGGAGTTCTGTGGCAACGGCGTCCGGGCGCTGGGCAAGTACCTGTACGACCGCGGGCGCGCGCAGGGACAGTTTTTGGTCAGCACGCGGGCGGGCAGCGTCGGCCTCGAGGTGCTGCAGACCCGGGCCGGCAGGGCCTGGGAGCTGGCGGTCACGGTCCCCCGGCCGCGTGTGATGGATGTGGCCGCACCGTTTGTGCTGGAGACGGTCGGCAGGCGGCTCGCGCTGATTCGGGTGGACGTGGGGAACCCCCATGCGGTGCTGCTGCGGGAAGGTCGCCTGCCGTCCAAAAAATGGCTCAGGACGGCAGGGCCGGCGGTGAGTCGGCACCCCCTGTTTGCGGACGGGGTGAACTTCCATGCCGCGGCGGTGGCCGACCGGAGCCGGGTGACCGTGTGGCACTTTGAGCGGGGATCGGGAGAGACCCGTGCCTGTGGGAGCGGGGCCATCGCCGTGTACGCAGCGGGCCGTGCCGCCGATCTGCTGGGTGAGCGGGTGAGGGTGAAAGCGCCGGGCGGCCTCCTTTCGGTTGAGGATGCCGGGCGCGCGGGCCTGCGGCTTATCGGCCCGGCGCGCGAGGTGAGCCGCGGGTGGTTCAGCACAGGGAGATAGACATGAAGACGGCCGCCCGGTTATCTACCATTCCGCCTTACCTGTTTCTGGATCTGGATGCGCGCATCCGGCAGCTCCGTCGGGAGGGTGCCGATGTCATCAACCTGGGAGTGGGCGACCCGGATTTGCCCACGCCCGCTCCGGTCGTGGCGCGCCTTCGCGAAACGGCCGGACGACGGGAGTTCCAGGTTTACCCGGACTACTCGGGCAGCCTGGCCTTCCGCACGGCCGTGGCCCGCTATTACGCTCGGCGCCACGGGGTGGCATGCGATCCGGAACGCGAGGTCCTCGGGCTCATTGGCAGCAAAGAAGGCATTGCACATCTGACCTGGGCGCTCTGTGGGCCGGGCGACGTCGTGCTGATTCCCGAGCCGGCCTACCCCGTCTATCGGGCGCAGGCGCTGATGGCCGGAGCCGAGCCGGTCGCCCTTCCGCTGCGGGCCGAGACGTCGTACCAGCCCAACCTGGGCGCCATCCCCTCCGAGACGGCGAGGCGTGCCCGGGTGTTGTGGCTCAACTACCCGCACAATCCCACCGGGGCCGTGGCCGGTCCCCAACTCTACCGCGAGGCGCTTCGCTTCTGCCGCGACTTCGACATCGTGCTGGCGTCAGACCTCGCGTACGGAGATGTGGGGTTGGACGGGTACCGGGCGCCGTCGCTGCTGCACGATCGGCGGGCTGATGATGCGGTGGTGGAGTTCTTCTCGCTGTCCAAGCCGTATGCCATGACCGGATTCCGGCTGGCGGCGGCGGTGGGCGCCCGGCCGATCCTGGATGCACTCCGAGTCGTCAAGTCCAATACCGATTCGGGCCAGTTTACAGCACTGCAGGAGGCCGGCATCCGGGCTCTGGAGCCGGACCTCGACGCGGCCATCGACGCGGCCGCCCGCGTCTACCGCCGGCGGCGGGACATGTGCGTCGATGCGCTGCGGGCCACCGGACTTCAGGTGGACCCGCCCAGCGCGACGTTCTATCTGTGGGTGAAGCTGCCTGATGGGGTGTCCGAGAGCGATGCGGTCGAGCGCTTCCTGTCGTACGCCAGCGTGGTCGTCTCGCCGGGCACCGCCTTCGGCGGCGAAGGCGCTGGCTTCATCCGGCTGTCCCTGACGGTGCCGGACGCCCGCATTGAACAGGCGTGCCAGCGCATTGCCGATGCGGTGCGCTT
>JBMFXK010000409.1:0-2912 GCA_049964315.1 Clostridia bacterium
AGAAACGGGCCGGCACGTGGGGCCCGCCGCCGGCGCCTGAGGGCGGTCCCCATGCGGGATTGTGACCGGCGGGTGGAGATCCGCATGCCCCACGAGCTCTGGGAGGCGCTCGCCGTCCTGGCGCAGGCGGAGCGGGTGACGATCGCCGCGCTCCTGCGCCAGGGGGCGCACGATCTGCTGACGCAGGCCCGGACGCGCGACCCAGCCCGGTATGGGGCGCTCACCGGGCGGCTGCGGGACCCCGACGAGCGGCCCCGCGGTCCGACTCCGGTCCGTACCTAACCACGCCGGAGGCGCCCTGCCCAGGGCGCCTCCCGTGCGTCCGGCCCCCGGGGGACAGGCGACCGGCCGGGTGGGGAAATGTGCCCGGCCCGCTGCGGGTTTCACAGCGGCCGATACGCGGGAATGATCCCGGCTGTTTTGGGGGAATCCAATCCGGCCTTGACACGGTCTCTTGTCCCCGCCTCCTCACAGAAAAACTCCCGGGGCGCTGGTGTCCCCGGGTCATATCCTGGCACTCATTTTTGCCGGCGCCCACCCTACCTCCGGCAGGCAATCCCAGTCATGCTGATGTCAAAGAACGGAAGCCAAAACAGCTGCTTGGCCCACCGAAAGGCCTGTTCGGCGTGCGTGTGGCCTTTATAGGCGGCGACCAGCTCGCGGGCGGATCGCTCCGCATCGTCCGTCACCAAGACGAAGGCGCTGCGCCGCTGGCGTTCGGCCTGCACGGCCGCCGGGTCGGGGTCCAACCAGGTCCACTGGAGCCGATACTGCACGGTCGTCGGGGCCGGGGCATCGCGGCGGGGACGACCGCGCCCCCGCCGGACCACGGTCTCGGCGACCACCGTGGGTGTCACCCGGTGCCACCGCGGGGCCGCCGCCTTCAGGGCGACGGCATGCGCCGCCTCGGCATCGGGGACACAGGCGAAGACTGGACGGGCCAACGCCGACGCCGCGGTCCGCAGCGCCTCGGCTTCCGTGCTAATCTCCCGCTGGAGGGTGCGTTCGCGCCGTCGGTCGAGGGCATCCGAATGGACCACGACGCACCGAATGGGGTACGCCGCCAGGATCCCCGGGTGGATCTGCGCGCGGTAATGCGCCGCGTTCTTCCGGGGCGAGAACGTCCCGAGGTCCGTCCACGCGCTGGCAGGCGCTGCCCACGCCGCTTTCTTGACCGCCCGGGCGAGCGCGTAGCCTTGCTATACCCGTACGTGATGTGCGGGGCCTCACCGTCGGGGGAGGACCCGGGGTAATCGCCAAAGAGCGAAAAGGACGTCGTGTCCGTGTGCAGCAGCGTGGGCGCGGCCTGCCCGAGCGCCTGCCAGCGGATGCCCAGGGTCCCGAGCACCGTGCGGCCCCGCACCGCCCACTTCTCCAACACCCGTCCCAAGGCATCATCATTGAACGCGGTGGCCTGAACGCCAGGGGCCCACAACAGGTCCAGCGGCAACGTCGCGGCCCAGCGCTCCACGTGGTAGAGGGGGGTCCGCTGGCTCACGACGTTCATGACCAACGCCAGCAACAGCCGCGACGGCGGGGTCTGTGTCCGCACCGGATCCCAGGGCAGCAAGGCGTCCACGACGGATTCCCACTGGACCCGCTCGGCCAGGAGCCGCATCGCCAGGGGGAGCCCCGCCTGGGGAAAGACGGTCGGGTCGTCGGCGAAGACGAGGGAGTCATCCGGGGATTGCCGCATGCCCCAGCCTTCGCGACCGGCGAGGCGTCCTCCTTTGCGCCATATGTTCTAGTTTTCTCCCGACACTAAATCTTCGCGGATCCATGATCTGACATGCGGAAGCTGAGCCGCTGACCGGGGTCGAGCCACCCACCAGCTTGGGGGTGTTGCGCGTCTGGTACACCGGGTTGCCCGGGTCCACCCGTTCCAGCGAATGGGCGATGAAGAGCGCGTTCCCCACCGTGAGTCCGCTGGTCTCCAGGACCGGCCGCAGCACCTCTTCCGTCGTACCGGGATAGGTCGTGGATTCCAGCACCACCAGCTGGCCAGGGCGCAGAATGCCCCGCATAGGAGAGATCCGGCTCCTTGTTGGGCGTCAGCGGCGTGGGCACCGCCACCAGAATCACGTCCGCCTGGGTCAGGTCCTGATACCAGGTGGTGCTCTGCAAACGACCCTCCTGCACCATCGTGCGGAGGTCGTCGTCGGCGACATCGGCAATGTAGTTGTGGCCGCGGTTTACCTTCTCCACCTTGGCACTGTTGTCGTCGAGGCCCAGAACCCGAAAGCCGACCCGGGCCTGTTCCACCGCGAGTGGAAGTCCGACGTAGCCGAGCCCCACCACCCCGACGGTGGCTTCGCGCGCCAAAAGGCGACAGCGAAGCTCCACGGCCTTAGGGCTCCAGGGCATGAAGCGCTCCCTTCTGCAGTGCGCTCGCCCGCGCCATCCGGGGCACGCACGTGTTCCACTTACGATCCATGTTAATCGACGAGGATGCGGAGCGCTGGACAGACAGTGGCTGGCAGGCTCTCTCAAGAGAACGTGGTAACGGTTGAAAGGAAATATTCCAATAGACAACGGAATCTCTCGTGCTCGAAGGGGATCGTGCGCGAAGGTGGTGGTCCGCGATGGAAAAGGTTTGAAGGAGCCATTCGGCCATCGAGCGGGCGGTGAGACCCTTTGCCTCGGGAGAGAAGCTGGCTCACAGAAGGACTGCCCACATAGGTTCGTTCAACTCTACGGTACGGCGTTGCCGGCTGCTCAGGTCGTCCGCCTAGTTTTGCGGCTTTCGGGCTGTTTTGAAAGCAAGCCTGCAGGGTTTGAAGGGCGCGAGGCGTCGGGGTGAACGACATGGGTCCGTCGGTGTTCGAAGCCACGACACGCCCCACCAGTAAAGGCCGGTCACGCGAGGCGTCCTGGTCTAGGTCCTGAACCATTAATTCGTTCACAGTAACGCT
>JBMFXK010000410.1:0-2908 GCA_049964315.1 Clostridia bacterium
ACTCGTTGGTGACCAGCTTCTTGAACTTATAGGGGGCGTCCGTCACCTGATAGATCTTGTTGTACGGCGAGTTGCCGATGGACTTCATCCACGAGAGCTCCTGGGTCATGTTGGAATACCGGTCCCACAGGTTCTTCGGCACCGGCAGAAGCTGGGCAATCCCGTTGTCGATGAGCCAGGTCGGGTTGACCGGTTTCGAGATGTCGATCGTGACCGTGTACTCGCTCGTCGCCGTGACCGACTTCCACAACTGGGGGAGTCCGCCCGCGTTGGCGTCGCAAAAGAATAGGGGCGCGTTTGGGTTGGAGGCTGCGGCTTCCAGCTCGTAGTCATACACGACATCCTGCGCGGTCACCGGCTGACCGTTGGACCAGTGCCACTTGGGGTTCAGGTGCACCACGTACTGGGTGTCTGCCGCGTTATGGCTGATGGAATCGGCGATGGAGGTCTGCCAGTTGATGGTGTCGTTGCTGTTGTAGTACAGGAGCGGCATGTAGCCCCACAGGCCATCGCCGAGGCCGCCCGCGACCGTGCCGCAGTTGACGGCGGTAATGAGGGGCGGCCACCAGCTCACCGTAGTGTCCGGCGGGGTGGCGATGGTGAGCGCATTGGGATGGCTGGGCGCGGAAGTCACAGCCGTTCCGCAGCCGGCCACAGTAAGCAGGATGACGCTGAAAGCCACCGAGAAGATCGAGCGGCGGCCTTTCGCGAGGCCTGTCCATCGAACCTTCCAACCAGGAGTTGCCATGAGGCACCACCCTTCGTGCGACAGAGACGGTCCTGAATCAACACCAAAGTATCCCATGTTTGGGACTGTTTGGCATGGTTCGGGAGGGCTCCCTGAAGTCCTCCTGGTAGGGAGCGGTTTATGCCGACCTTTCGATAGTTACGGAGGACGCATGCCGGGCTTGGCGGGAAGCGGCTGGTGCGAAAGCCAGGAACCTGCTCTAGGCCGAGGGGTTCGGCTCGCGCTCAAGGGCGTGTGAGCGTGTTTTTGTCGTACAGGCCGCCGCGGGGTGACTGTCCTGGCGGGCATCTCCCTCGCTAAGGCTCTGGGCGCCAGGAGCTCCCCCGGCCGGGCCGGACATCCGGCTCAGCCGGCGGCCGTCACCGGCGGGGCGAGGCTTTGCCAGGTAGGGACCTGGTGCCTCGGGCGTCTTTGTCTCAGTCGTCCTTCCGGGGGGAGTGGGGGTCGCGGGCGTAGGGCCCCGGATGTTCCTGCATGGCCCGGTACCACGAGCTCGCGATGTCCCGCACGGCCTCGGTATGCCCGGCGCGATCAAAGGACATCACCTGCAGGTGGCCCTCGGCCACATCAACGCCCTCCAGCACGGTATCGATGTCCAGACCCTGAAACACATCGGGCACGCACTGTTCCTGCAGCGCGCCCAGGGCATACGCGACAGCCTTCCAGAGATAGTCGTCGAGTGAGCGCCGCACGCTGAAGGATGGGTTCTGGCCCTGAAAGCCCCAGAGGATGTGCGAGGCGGAGTCAAAATTGGTAGTGGCTTCGGCAAAGTAGAGCTGCGCCGTCTTCACCGCCGGCGGCCCGGCCACGACGACCTCCGTCCACTCCATGAGCGCTTTTACGCCGCGGCCGTAGGCTTCCAGACTTCGCCAGTCGTCCTGGGCCGATCGGATGATACGGCCCTTCAACACCCAGGGGAGGCCGACATCGCGCTCGCCGTCCGGATCGATGGCCTCCTGTTTGGCTGCCGTCACCAGCTCGGGAATGGGTTGATAAAGGCTGACCGCCTGGGCCTTCACCCAGTCCGGCATCGGGGGCGGCGACCCCTCTTCGATGTAGGGGTCGAGGAGCCCGTCCGCTACAAGCTCGAGGCGCCTCGCGACGTAACTGTAGGCGGTCGCCGTCGGGGGCGTGCCCTGGGCGCTCAACGTCTGCACGACGTCCAGCACCTGCCCGCCCACATGGCGGTAGGCCTCCACGTCCTCCAGGTTCGCGGCCGCGCCGCTTCCCAGCATGTGGTGTAAAGACTGCCAGAGCTTCATCAGTTGGTCCCCCCTGACCGGACAATCGCGTCGTCGCAACGGATCGCATCGGATCGCGATGCATGGCAGATGCATGGAAACGGATGGATGCTGCACTATGATCCCAGACTCCGCCTCTGGTCTCAACCATGGCCCGGTCGGCGCCGGCGCGCAAGGACGCTGACGGAGCCCCTCTTGCCCACGCGGGTGTGTGGCGCAGGAGCAGCGGGGTGCCGGGTGAGCCGCCCGTCCTCGTGCGGCCGACTCGCCGTGTCGCGCCCGCCCGGCGGGACAAGCGATAAGATGCTGGGGAGCACAGGGGCGAGGAACGCGCCCCTGCCATCACAGAAATCGCCTGCGCGAGCCAGGGAGGCGCCTGATGAGGATCGCCGTGGTTGCTGTACCGTACGGGCATGACATCGCCCGCTGGGGCTATGCCCAGGGGCCGGACTACTTTCTCCAACACGGGCTGGTGGAAGCACTCGAAGCGCATGGGCATACCGTCCTGGAGCCGGTGTATGCCGAGCTGCCCCGTGTCCGGCGGACCCGCGACACGGTCACCAATCTGGCCCGGCTTAACGCGTCGGTCTCGGATCTCGTGGCGGACGCGCTTCGCGAACCGGGCACTCTGGTTCTCGCACTGACCGGCAACTGCACCCATGCCCCGGGCGTGGCCGGCGGCGTCTACCGAACGTTTAGTGGGGTTGGGGTCGTGTGGTACGACGCGCACGGGGACCTCCACACGATGCGCACCTCCGAGACCGGATTCTGGGGCGGGATGCCATACGCGGTCACGCTGGGCTGGGACCTGGACGACTGGCGGGAGGAAGCGGGGCTCTCGCATCCGGTGCCTCCCGGAGCGGCGGCCATTTTCGGCACCAGCGACCTTGATACAGCGGAGGCCGAAGCGATTCAGCGC
>JBMFXK010000411.1:0-2897 GCA_049964315.1 Clostridia bacterium
GGAGTTCTCAATGCGGCAGTTGCGGCCAACGATGGTGTCGTAGCCCAGATAGACGTTGTGCCAGGAGGATGGCCGCCGCGCCTCACCGTCGGGGGAGAAGACACGCTGCGGCGGCTGACGGTCGGAGCCGAGTGGAATGCCGGGCAGGTCGGCGCGTCCGTCCAGCACGTGGCGGGCGGCCATCAGAAACTCCCGCGACTCTCCAAGATTGGCGGCCCACGGCGCCTGCCAGACGGCGACCCCTTCGCCGCGGGCAAGTGCCCAGTTCACGAGGTCGCGGCCGAAGTCGAGGCGACGCTGGCGCTGGCGGGCCAGCGATGGATCGAGCGCCATGCGGCGGAGTCGGCCCGCGTTTACGAAATGATAGCCCGTCGCGACCGCGAGTGTGAGCAGCGGCCAAGAGGGCCCGAAGCGCTCCTGCAGACTGTCCGGAGTGGCAGGGATCACGGCCTCCACGCCGCCGTCCGGATTCCAGCAGACCACCTCTGCCTGCGGCGGTACGTCCCGTCCTCGGAGGGGGACGGTCACCAGTGTCAGCAGCGCCTCCTCCTGCCGATGCGTGGCCCAGGCCTCTTCCAGATTGGCCGACAGCAGCGTGTCTACAGGGAACACCAGCAGATCGTCCATGAGACGAAAATGTTCCGCCGCGCGAATGACGGCGTCGGCGGTGCCGCGATCGAGATGGTCGTGCCGGGGCGGTGTGTAGCGGATAACCAGGCCCCAGTCGGTGCCGTGTCCCACGAGCGCGCGAATGGCAAAGCGGGACTCACGTGATTTGGAGACAATCACCACATCCCGAACCCCTGCCGCGCGCAGGCCGGACAGTTGGATGCGGATGGCCGGACGCCCCATGAACCGCGCCTCGGCGCGGGCTCGCGACCGGGTGGACGCTTTCAAAGTAAGGGGGCGGATACGCTCCCCGAAGCCACCGGCAAGGGCCATGCCGATAAGCGCCACCGGCGTCCTCCCTCAGCGTCGCGGGCGTGTCGATGCCAGAATGTGGGACACCTAGATTATACCCCTTATGCCCCTTGTCGGCGACGGTGGGGTGGAGGCTGCGGGATTCCGGTTAGCCGCGACAAAGGCAACCGCCGCCGCATCAAGACACCTGCCCTACACCGGTTCAGGAGGAAAGGCGACCCGACAGGAGGCGCTTCAAATTCTCGACTTCTCGACCCGAGCGGTTCGCTGGGACCGCCGCCGTCCGGCCCCTGGCGGTATAGGCCGTGGTGTGGCGCGCCCGCGGCGAGCCGGCGGTTCAGGTCATGGGATGGGTGGTGATGACCGTGCCCTGGTGGCGCACATTTACCCGTGGTGGACCCCTGTCCTGCCGCTCGGCGGATCGGCCGCGCCGGCGTCCGTGCTGCCGCCGGCAACCAGCCTGGGAGGCTGGGCGTTCTACGCCCGACGCGGCCGTGGAGCCGCCGGCCTGCTGGTATTCACCTTGGCCGCCAGCGCCGTGGCGGCGGGGCTCGTCGCGCTGGTTGCCTAGCTGCGGCGGCCCACGCCTCCCAGGAACAGCGACAGGAAGTAGATGAAGAGGTTGACGACGTCCAGGGCAAGCCCGAGCCCGATATACGCGGCGAGGGCATCGTTCGGCCCGTACGGCATAGCCTGCCGGATGCGGCTCAGGTCCACAACCAGGTAGAGCTCGAACACCAGGATGCCGATGAACGACCAGACCGGCGACATCACGAGCCCCATCGCCGGAGCCAGGAAGAGCGCCAGCACCTGGGTCACGATGAGGCCCAGCAGACCCACCATGGCGAGTCCGCCCAGCCGGGACAGGTCCCACGGGCTCACGGCCGCGATCGCGGCGGTCACCACCAGCGACCCGCCGACGGCGAGCACGGCTGACACCACGGCGTGGGGGTCCGTAGCCAGCCCCGAGCCCACGATGAGACTCAGGATCGGACTCATGATGAGCATCATCACGCCGCCCAGCAGAAGCTCACGGCCGACGTGTCCCACGGCGCGGTTCAGGAGGAAGCTTACCAGGAACACCAGGCCCAGAAGGGGGATGACCACGATGCTGCCAGCCCCCGCGACGACCTCGTCCACGCCGGTGATGGCCGAGAGATACGCCCCGGCCACCGCAATGGCCAGGTAGAGACCCATGTAGACCAGGGTGGATGCCAGTAGATTGCCGGTGAGTGACCAGGCCGAGCCGTTCTGCGCGAAGTAGACGGCGCGGGCCTGGGCCGGATTGCTCACACGCTGGCGCGGGTAAGACACCCGATCACGCTCCTATCTGTCCGTCAAAATTCGGGGTCCTGAACCCCTCTTGCCTCGATTCTACACCCCCGGCGGCCGCCCGAGTCGCCCGCGCCGGCAAGCTTAGCCGAGAGTCCGCCGAGAGTGCGTGCTGTGGTGCCGCGCCCGGGGCAGGAACTCGCTTGGGCCTCGCGAAGGCTTGTGCGGACGACAGTACGGTTCCTCAAAGGAGTTCGATATGGCAGAGAGACGGCTGCAGTTGGAGGACGTAGTAAATCTGCCCGGCATCACCCATTACGTTCCCCAGCAAGTTCGCTTTGCGCGCGAGGATGCGCATATGTGGTATCTGGCCGGAGACACCGATCCGGACACGCTGGTGTTGTGGGAGCATGACCTGCAGACAAAACAGCGCCGGGTCGTGATGAGCGCGCAGGAGGTCACGTACACGCCCGAGGAAATCCTGCGGCGCGAGAGACAGCGCGTGCGCTTTGACGGTATTACCGCCTATCAGGTTGGCCGCCGCGGCGACGACCGCGTGTTTCTGGCGGCAGTGGGTGGGCGCATTCTGGTCAAAGTGGGAGACCGGCCCGCCGTCAGCGTGCCCGGCGTCGACGGTGTCGAGGATCCCGCCTTGTTGGATGACGGCCGCCGGGCAGTGTACGTCCGCGGCGGTGATCTCTACA
>JBMFXK010000412.1:0-2896 GCA_049964315.1 Clostridia bacterium
ATATCCTGTTCATTGCCGCCGGGGCGTTTCACGTCTCGAAACCCTCGGATCTGATTCCGGAGCTGCAGGGGCGCTTTCCGATCCGGGTGGAGCTGGAACCCCTCACCGAGGACGATTTCGTCCGCATCCTGGTGGAGCCCCACCATTCTCTCATCGAACAGTATCGGGAACTGTTGGGGACCGAAGGAATCCAGGTCGAATTCACGCCCGACGCCGTGCGCAGCATGGCCCGGTACGCGGCCGACGTGAACCGGGACCTCGAGAACATCGGGGCGCGGCGCCTGCACACGATCCTCGAACGGGTGCTGGATGATCTGAGCTTCCATGCCCCGAGCCTGCCCGACCAGACTATCACCATCACGCCCGCATACGTGGACGAACGCTTGAAGAACGTGACCGAGACCGCCGACTTGAGCCGTTACATCCTCTAAAGCACCGCCGCCTGTCTGATGCACCGGCCGCCCCGATCCGCCGTGCGGAGGGCGGCCGATGTGTGGGGCGCGCGCCGTGCCTGCCTGGAACTGGATCCGTCGTTCTCTGAATTGTTATCGAACAAGCTTCCCATTGAGTTATAATTTGGCCGAACGGGTTTATCCGGGAGAGGAGCACAATCGGGTGTTGACCGAACTTTTAGAGCGGACCCGCCGGCTCAATCGCCTCCTGCAGACGAGTGCCGGCCAGCCTGTCGATTTCGGGGCTATGGCGCGCATGTTGTCCGAACTCATTGGAGCCAACGTCTACGTGGTGGAGCGCCAGGGCGGGGTCCTGGGTTATGCCCTGCTGGACTCTTTCGAATGCAGCATCATGCTCCAAGAGGTTCTGGGCCACCGCGAATTTCCCGACTCCTATAACCAGGGCCTGCTCCGGATTGCGGAAACCGTGCCCAACGTGTCCCAGGTCGCACGCCAGTGCGTCTTCTTTCGGGACCGGCCCTGCATCTACGAGAACAAAATTACGACGCTGATCCCGCTTCTCGGTGCAGGAGAGCGCATCGGAACGCTGGTCGTGTCGCGCTTCGGACGCGAGTTTGACGAGCAGGACCTGGTGCTGGCAGAGTACGGGGCCACGGTGGTGGCGATGGAGATGCTGCGGGAGCGGGCGAAGACGATGGAAGAGGAAGCCCGCGGCAAGGCGGCCGTCGAGGTGGCCGTCGGGGCCCTGTCGTACTCGGAGCTGGAAGCCCTGCAGTACATCTTCGACGAACTGCAGGGGACGGAGGGTCTGGTGGTCGCCTCCAAGATCGCAGACCGTGTCGGAATCACGCGTTCCGTCATCGTCAATGCGCTGCGCAAGGTGGAGAGCGCCGGTGTTATCGAATCCCGGTCCCTCGGAATGAAGGGCACGCACATCCGGGTCCTGAACGAACGCCTCCTGGATGAGCTGCAAAAGCTGCGCCAGTAGCGCCCATCAGCGAATAGGGTCAGACTGAGGTCGGACCGGCCGGGGCACCGGCCGGTCCAGTCTTTGCCGGATTATGAGCAAGCCGCCGCACCGATACTACCCGTGAGGTGACGGTGGTGGGCAGGAGGGCGGGGGCTGTATGGCTGACGGCGGCGCTGCTTTTATTGAGCGGCTGCGGAGTGGTCGGGAGTACGCCCAAGCCGCCGAAACCCCACCGGCCGTTTCGCGTACTGGCTATGTGGGCGCAGGGCACGGACGTCACCCTGTCGCCGCTTGAACGGCATGCCAAGGCCATTACCGCGTTTGTTCCCTTCTTCTACTCCATCAGCAACGCGGGCGTCATCACCAGTAAGGTGGTCCCGTCCGTGCTGAGCAAGGTCCGCTCCTACGGCATTCCCGTGGTCCCGCTCTTCAACACCCCTGCCGGGCAGGCCTTTTTAGGCTCGCGGACCACACGGCTGGCCGTGGCGAGGCACGTGGCCAGCATCGTGCGCAGCGGCCGCTACCAGGGGGCCGACGTCGACTTTGAGCCGGCCGTGACGGCCGAGGCGGCCGGGCTGGCGGCGTTTATCACGGAACTGCATGATTTGCTGCCGCAGGGAAGCCAGCTCTACCTCGATACCATCCCGGGAGACTCCGCGGCTTATCGCTACGCCGCCATTACCCCGGAGGTCACCGGCTACGATTTCATGACCTACGACGAACATGACGATGGATCGGTGGCAGGTCCGGTGGCGGCCACACCCTGGGTGATTGCCAAAGTCAATCGACTGATGAAGCTCGTACCGGCCAACAAGATCCTGATGGGCATCGCGTTCTACGGGTATGACTGGCTGAACGGCGGAACCCATGCCATCACCATCTCGTTGAACTACATCCCGGCCCAGGCCCGCAAGGTGGCCGTGTACGACGCCGCGGCCCAGGAAATGCATGCGACTTACACGGTCGCCGGGACCACGCATGACGTGTGGTGGGAGACGCCGCAAGGCATCAATGCCAAGGTCAAGGCGGCCGAGAAGATGGGACTGCAGGGCGTGGCGGTCTGGCGGCTTGGGTATCAGACCTCCAGCCTCACAGACATCCTGGGCGCCATCCAGACCAAGCGGGCGCGGCCATTCAAGGTGCCCAAAGCGGCTCCCAAGAAGGCCGTCCCGACCCGGCGAAAGGGCACGCCTCGGCATCATTAAGCGGCACCGCCTCATGGTACGCTCGGAGTCATGAGCACGATAGCGGAGGCCGAGCCCCGCTTCTGGCGGGACAATACCCTGCTGAATGCGGGAGCGCTCCTGGCCGGAGTGGCCAACGTGCTGTACCACGTCATCGTGGCGCGCATGCTGGGGCCGGTTAACTACGGCGTACTGACGGCGCTCGGCACCGTAGTGCTGGTGGCGGAGATACCGGTCTCGGTCGTCGCCCTGGTCTACACACGTCGTGGCGCCCGGCCGGGAGACCTGGCCCGGCTGAACGTCCGCTACGTGCTGGCCGGTTTCGCCAT
>JBMFXK010000413.1:0-2896 GCA_049964315.1 Clostridia bacterium
CCGACGAGGGCGAGGATCAGCTCCTGCGGCGCTTTTTCGCCTACGTGGAACGGGCACGCCCGCGCCTGGTGGGCTGGAACTCGAGCGGCTTTGACCTGCCCTGCCTCCTCTACCGGGCCATGGCTCACCAGCTGTCGCTGGAATCGTTCTACCGGCAGCGCAACTATCGCTACCGGTACAACGAGGACATCCATCTGGACCTGATGGACCTGTTGGCCGGGTATGGCGCCACGGTGCGCGTGGCGCTGGACGAGATGGCCGCCGTGCTCCGTCTGCCCGGGAAGCTGGGCGTGGACGGACAGGACGTGTGGCCGCTCTACCGGCAGGGCCGGATCGACGTGATCCGCGCATACTGCGAGACCGACGTCCTCACCACCACCCTCATCTTTGCCCGCTATGCGGCCCACCGCCGCCTCCTCGACCAGGCCCGCAGCGCTGCCCTCGTGGAGAGCATCGAACAGTTTCTGGCCCAGGCCAGCGGCCCGCACTTTCGCGAGTTCCGCGAGGCGTGGGAGGCCCTGGATCCGGATCACGGCCGTCCCCCCTCTTCATAGTGTGTTGACGATGGCGTGGACGCCCCGCCGTATACTCACTGCATGAGCACACGCGTGTACGTAGTCGAAGACGAGCCGGAACTGCTCCGGCTTTTGGCGACCTATCTTGAGCGCGACGGGCGCATGGTCACCACGTTCGACAACGGCCTCGAGGCCGAGCGCACCATCCTGGCCGATCCCCCGGATCTCATCGTGCTGGACCTGCTGCTGCCGGGACGGGACGGTCTTAGTGTCCTGCGGAACCTCCGGGCCCAGGGTGTTTCCGCCCCGGTGATCCTGCTCACGGCCCTCGGTCAGGAGCGCGAGAGGCTGGAGGGGTTTCGCGCCGGTGCGGACGACTACGTCGTCAAACCATTCTCCCCCGCGGAGCTGATGCTCCGCGTCGACGCCATCCTGCGGCGGGCGCACGCCGGCGAGGCGCCGGGCGTCGTCCTGCACGTCGGCCCCATCACCCTGGACCCCCGCAGTCATCTCGTGGAGGTGAGCGGGCGGGCGCTTTCGCTTACGCCGACCGAGTTCCGCCTGCTTTCCGCACTCATGTCGCGGCCGGGGTGGACCTTTGAACGCCAGCAGCTGCTGGACATCGTCGCCGGCCCCGATTTTCTCGGCTACGACCGCAACATCGACGTGCACATCGCAAACCTGCGCAAGAAACTGGGTGTGACCCCCAGCCCCATCCACACCGTTTACGGCGTGGGTTACCGGATGATGGCGGCCGACGCTCTGTGAAACGCATCGGAGTCCGTCCTTACCTGTTCATCACAGCCGCCGTGTCGATTGCCGTCGGCCTGGGTCTTCTGGCCATCTTCGTGGCGCACACCGCGCGGCGCGAAGTGAATCTCTTCGGTCACCACCGCACCCACGCCGAGGTGGTGCGGGTGGCCACCACCCTGGCCAGGCTCTACAACACGCGCGGGCTCACCGCGATGGAGCTGGGCGCCCAGCATTTTGCCGATCTGCTGAACTCCCGCCTCGTCATCGACACCGCGTACGGCCGCTATACGGTCGATCCGTTCACCGCCCACCCTGCGCGTCCCGGGGTCACGCCCCGGCTCATCGCCACGGTGCCCATCCCTGCCGGCGGGCTGGGAGTGGGCGCCCGGCTCAAAGTATATGGACTCCCGTTTCTCGGCCCGCGGCTGTCTCCGGTGCTGAGTGCCATCGAGCGCAGTCTCATCTGGGCATCACTCGCGGGCTTCCTCACCGCACTCACCCTCTCGGTGGTGGTGGGCGAGTGGCTGGTGCAGCCGATCCGCCGCATCACGGAGGGCGTCCGGCGCCTCGGGGAGGGCGACCTCGAACGGCGGGTGGAGGTGGCGGGTCCGGCCGAAGTGGCGGAGCTGGGCGACAACTTCAACCGCATGGCCGCCGCGCTCTCCCACAGTGAGGAAAACCGACGCCAGATGGTGGCCGACGTCGCCCACGAACTGAGGACCCCGCTCAGCATCCTGATGGGATATCTGGAGGCCATGCGCGACGGCGTGGTGCCATCGGGGGATGAGTCGCTGCAGGTTGTGGAGACCCAGGGGCGGCACCTCACCCGTCTGGTCCAGGACCTGCAGGAACTCGCCCTTTCAGACGCGGGGGAGCTTGCCACGGACTGGGAGGCCCTCGACTTGAGGCTTCTGACCGGCGGGGTCGTGCCGGCCTGGCAGGTGGAAGCACGGGCCCGCGGCGTCGACCTTCGCTTTGCAGACGACGGGCCGTCCCTGCCCGTGCGCGGAGATCCCGAACGTCTGCGCCAGGTGCTGGGGAACTTTTTAGCCAACGCCATCAAGTACACCCCGCAGGGCGGGCGCGTCGTGGTCCGGGCCAGTCGGGCCGGCGCCTGGGCCCGCGTGTCGGTCTCCGACACCGGGCCGGGAATCCCCGCGGAGGACCTGCCGCATCTCTTCGAGCGCTTCTACCGCGTAGATCGGGCCCGTTCCTCGCGCACGGGCGGCTCAGGGCTGGGCCTCGCCATCGCCAAGAATCTGGTGGAACGCCAGGGCGGCCGGGTCGGCGTTGACTCTCAGATCAGCCAGGGCAGCACCATCTGGCTGGAACTGCCGCTGACCGGCTAGCGCTGAAACAGCTGCCGGTACAACCTGATCGCTCCCCAGGTGACCAGGGGTCCGAGCACCACAGACGCCCCGATCTCGGCAAACAGGCCCGGCCCGCGGTATGTGGTCCAGATGGCATTCAGGACAAAGTACACCGCGGTGGCGACCAGCAGGCTGACGACCGTGCCCTGATAGGCCGATCCGAACATGGCTTTCCCCTCTTCGATTCCCATTCGCGGAACATCCCAGGAAAACTCGCGGAAGATCCGGCAGATCCTATGCTACAGCCGTCCGAAGTCC
>JBMFXK010000414.1:0-2895 GCA_049964315.1 Clostridia bacterium
CACCTGGGACAGGAACACGACGCCCAGCATGGTGGTCACCCGGGCGTCCCGTAACACTTCCCCGATAGCCGGCTTCGGAGGTGTGGTCTGCTCCTCGACGCCGGACTCATTCATTCAGCACCCATCCCCCCAGCGGCAGGTGTTTACCCAGGAGCCAGCGGCGGCCATATGCGCTATACGGACGATGTACAGGGAATCACGGCAGGAGACGAACGAACCAAGAGCGGCACAGGACGCCATGGAACCCAAAGAAGTCATGAACACATGAACGTCCAGGTTCCGTCATTCCGTTCCCAATCCCCTGTCCATTATGAGAACTTTAGCCAGGCGCACAGTTACAACTATTGCATAATCGAAGCCGCCTGGCGACAGCTGGCCCGTCTTACACCATTTCCCATCTCCCAGCAGGATGTGATGGTCGGGCGGTGGGGGTGAATCCATCGTCCGACGACGCGCGCCTGCCCCACAGCTGCTGCTCGCCACCCCTCGGCTGCGGGATACATGCGCAGGCGAGGACATTCCCGCCAGAGTCGCGCCGGTGTTCGGAATACAAGCAAGCGGCCCCCGGTGCTGCCGTCATAGAGCGTATCGATGGACGTCCTACCCTACCTAGAAGTGACCCCGGCCCATCTCCCGTTCCACTTTTCCATCCCGCCGCAATTAGACTTCCTGCGCCCACAAAACGGCGACGCGTCACGTTCTGAGGGGAAACGTCGGCTACACTGGCTGGGACGGGATCCCGAACGGGGAGACGGCACAAGACCGGGACAGATGGAGGCGCGTCGCGTGGGACCGAAGGTGTGGATCTCCGTGGACATGGAAGGCATCGGCGGGCTGGTGGACCGGGCCCAGTTCATTCCTGAAGAGCGCGAATACGAACGGGCCCGCGCCCACATGATCGCGGAGATGCGCACGGTGGTGCAGGCCGCCTGGGACGCCGGCGCCAGCCGCGTGGTGGTCAACGATTCGCATGACGGCCAGCTGAACCTGGCCCCCGACGGACTTGGAGGCCTTCCCGAAGGGACCGAGCTGATTTCCGGCATGGGTAAGCGGTTTGCGATGGCCGAGGGGCTGAAGGGCCTGGACCTCGCGCTCCTGGTGGGCTACCACGCCCGTGCCGGCACGGCGCTGGCCGTCATGGACCACACCGACAGCGGCGACATTTACCGCGTCACGCTGAATGGTGAGGAAGTCGGGGAATTCGGCCTGAACGCCTATCTCGCCGGCTTCTACGGCATTCCCGTGGGACTGGTCACGGGAGACGCCGCACTCCAAGAGGAAGTACAGGCCCTGATTCCCGATGCCGACATGGTGGTCACCAAAGTAGCAGTCGGACGCCAGGCCGCACGGCTGAAGCATCCGCGCGCCGTTCACGACGAGCTTCGCGAGGCCACGCGCCGCGCCGTCACCCGCTTCATGGCCGGAAGCGCGCCCGCTCCTCTCCGGCCCACCCCTCCCGTGGTTGTGGCCGTCAGCTTCATGACGAGCCAAGGCACGGACATGGCCGCGCTGTACCCCGGAGCCGGCCGCGTGGATGGACGGACGGTGGCGGTAGAGTGCGCCGACATGGAGCGAGCCTATCTGGCGGCCCGCACCCTGTTTCTCATGGGGACGGCCTACCTCCTATACTGAGCCCCGCGGGACCCCACCGTGCTATGTATTGCCGAGCAGGGACGCGTCCACGCGCGGCTGGGCCCGGTGCGGTTCTGCCTGATACCAGTAGGCCACCGACGCGATGTCGTCGCGCAGCGGCAGGTACTGACCGTCCGCCGCCCAGCCTAGTGCCTGGATCGTCACCCGCAGGTCCTGGTGGAAGACAACGGGGTCGGCCAGATGCCAGCGATACATGCCAAAGCGCGTCTGGCTGCGGTAGAGCCCGTCGGGACGAATAACCTGATGAAGCCCTGTATAGGGCCCGGTGAACGAGCCGTACTGTCCCATCGGCTCCTCGAAGTTCCAGGCCCCTCCGAAGTAGTCCTCCGTACCGGTGCCGGCAATGGTGGGATATTCCCGATCCCCGTCGATGAAGAAGTGGATTTCCCCTTCTCCCCACCAGCCGGTGTGGTTGCTCTGCCAGGCCAGGTACGTCCCCACGTAATGCCCCGCGCCCTCGACGCCGTCGACGACGACGTGCGGGGTCTTCTCCGCCAGCGGGTGGCTTCGCCGCCAGGCCGCGTGAAAATACGCCTGGTCCAGGGCCACCGCATCCCGTGCGCCGTTGATGGAGAAGTACACAGTGGCGTCTTCGGCGCCCAGATTCTGCAGCGTGAACCGGGCCCGCTTCCGAAACGGCATGGGAAAGTACGCATTGAACCCGCCCCGGGGGTTCACCGCCATCGCCAGGGATCGCACCTGACTCGGCTCCCCCCAGCCGTTTAGGAAGAAGTCCCCGACCGGAACCTCGACCGACGGCTCCGCTTCTCCGTCCCACCACATCCGGAGGATGAGCGTGCGCCAGTGGCGATGGTGGGTGGTGAGCCAGATGTGCTGGACGACCGCCGGTCCCTCGATGTCGACCAGCTGAGCGCCGGTCCCCGCCGCGATGACGATGGACGGGGAGATCTTCCACCCGGGGCCCAGATCGCGCGCGTGGCGCGCGCCGGTGCCCTCCGTCGCCCGGGCGCCGCCGCCCTTTCGTCCATCCGGATTCTCCGCACTGACGGAAAACGAACGGCCCGACCGCAGCCGTGACCAGTCCCCACCCACCATGCTCCTCAACTCCTTTTGACAATATCGCCGACAGCGCGTTCCTGCCTTTGAGTGGACCACATCCCCGGCCACGCGCGGAAGAGGTCAGACGTGCTGCGGGCGGGCACACAAAGCGGGTCGGCACGCCGTTCTTCGCTGTGCAGGGCCTGCGGTGCCCTGGACGCCGCCGCGTGTGCGGTGAGCTGC
>JBMFXK010000415.1:0-2883 GCA_049964315.1 Clostridia bacterium
GCGCCCCGCCTGACGCGTTTTTCGCGGGGGACGTCGAGCGGGTCCGGGCGGCGATCCTAGAGCCGCGGTCCCTCATGCCGCTCGGCTTCAAACCGCCGCGGCAGCCTCGCGGGCTCGGGTCCTGGGGCTCCGAGCGTCGCCGGCGTACCCGAGTGACGACCACCGTGTCCGCCACCACCAGCCAACGCGGCGCGGATCGTGAGTGGCACGCGGACCGAGATCGGTAAAGAGGCCCGGATCCCAGAGCGGAGACCTTGACTGCAAAGCGGCAGAAAGGCCGCTGTCCGGCTGGGTGGTATTGGTGGGGGGGTGGTCCGGCCGTCGGCATTTGCCGTGTCGCGGCCGTTTCTGTGCCCCTGGTGCAGCGTTCGGGGAGGGGAGTGGGATTCGTGGACACAACCCTAAGCCGTTCCCGCATTGAGACCACCTGTCAGCTGACGTCCAGCGCGGCCACTGCACCGTGCTCGGCCGACTGCCGGATGGCAGGACGGAATTGGCCCCCCAGCGGTGTCTCGGTCGTGAGTTGCTGGCCCTGAGTCGGTTCCCGCGCTAAGCGCCGGCCCGCGCGATGTCGAGCAACAACATGGTGGGGAAGCAGCAAAGGTCCCAGATCGCGTGATGGCGTTTTGGTGGTGGAGGGTTGCCCCCACTTTATGCCGCAGGCGTAAACGACATCTTGGAGAGATGGGTGTCGTGACCGTATGAAAGTGGGAAATCGAGTGACGCCGTTACGGCTGAGAAGCGGTGCGTCCCCTCCAGCTATCGGGGTGGCGCCGGAGGTGCATGATGGCGACCAGTATGATGCCGTTCTCTTGTACCTGATAAATCACGGCATAGGGGAAGCGCCTGGTGCGGCAGCGACGGGTGCGTGCGGACAGCATAGACCATGCCTCGGGAAATCGTGTGATGCGGCCCAACGTCGCCTGCACTTCCACCGCGAATTCATACCCCAACCCATCAGTTTCGGCGTTGTACCGCGCAATCGCCTCGGCTAACTCGGCTGCCGCCGGTTCGAGGAAGCGAATCGTCACAGACGGTTGAACCGCTCAAAGACTTCCTCAGCCGTCACCGTCCCGATCTGCCCCGCTGCCCACGCGTCCAGCCGATCCTCGGCCTCCACCGCCCAGAACGCATCGAGCTCCGCCTGATCGGGTGGGTCGAAACTGGCTAGAACTCGGTCGACGAACGCGACGCGATCCAAGGGCGGCAAGTGCAGAACCTCCGCGAGTAGTTCACGATGCGACTTAGCCATCGGCTGGCACCTCCCTTGACTCTTGCCTCCTGAGTATACGCCGGATGGTGACGACAACAGCCTGCTGTGCTCCTGGGAGTCCACCTACGCGACAGCGAGCGGCTCATCGTCCAGCGTCCCCAGCCGCCCACCGGGTTAATGCCCGCGACGCCATGCCGTTGAACTCCCCAACATGTTGACGCCCGACATGCGACGAAAGGGGTGGGCCCGTGACCCACGCTGACCCGTTAGTCGCGACATGTCCCGCGTGCGCCGTGGGCGTCACATGGCTGAGCACGCATGAACCCCGGGCCGTGGTTCCGGCGACGATCCACCGGCATGCCAGCCAGGACGGCTGGTTCCGGCTCTACACGCCATAGCCTGGGCGAGTTCTGATGAGCGGGCCGCCATTACGGGTCAATACTGGTTTTTCTCGCCCGACCGCGCGGCGCTCATCGGGTGGGCGGGGGTGGAGCTGGCCCAGTACGGGTTTCCGGCCGCGAAAGTGTCGTACCAGCGGGCCGGGCCGGCGTACGTCCTGTGCCTCTACGCGCCCGGTGCCAGCGGGACGCGGGAGTTGGCCGCCCGGCTCGGCAGCCATCAGATCACTTGGCCCGGGGCTGATCTTCAGTACCGCTACGGGAAGTCTCATGACGCCACGCAGGCCGGGCTCTATTCGGAACAGTTTCGTCGCGCTCGGCATCATCGTTAGAGCGTACTGCGTTCGCGCCTCGGCGAGCGGATTCGCGGGAGCCGGACGGTGCGCTGGGACGTCTCCACGAACAGGAGGAGCGAGCGATGGATGCTACGTAACGGCTGTTGCTGGACGCTTTGTGTCCTGTCCTCGAAGCCGCGGTCACTGATCCGGGTCTGAAGGCCGACCTGGGTATCCCCCCGGGATTCACGTCCGGGTCACCGCGGGGGATGCCGCACACACGTTGCCGGGCTCCTTGCTCGCGGTGGTGACCGCACTGGGAGAGGGGTTCAGCGCTGAGCCCTGTACGAGGCCGAGGACACAATGCGCGCCCGTTTCATCGATAGCATTCCCGGTTGGCATACCTGGCCCATTGACGACCACTGACCGGGGCGCCCCGATCCCCCGTTAAGATGCCCCCGCCCGGCGCTTCACCGCGCCGGAGGCGGGGGCCTTTTCATGCCCTGCCCAGGAGGTGACATCGTGTTGGTCCCTGTGCTCATCGCGTAGCAGGACGTGCTGGATGACGACCCAGCGCCCCGTCCATGGCACGAAGCCGTGCCCGCTACCACGACCGTGTCGGATGTCTCCCGCATGTGTCTGGCCGGCGATGACGAGGTGGCTGACCGCGAAGCCGCTGACGGTTCCTGGTCGCTGGCGCGTCTGGCCGAGTACGCCCGCACGGAAGTCCAGGTGAAGGAACTGCTGCTGCTGACGGAGGCGCCCACCGCGTTTGTCTTCGATCCCGAGGACCTGGTGCAGGGGCGCTACGGTCCGGAGGGACTCCTCGACCCTACATTGGCGGACGTGATTCGGTTCCGCCGCCCTCGCGGGGAAGGAGACCGCTCGTGACGCCCGGCTCGCTCATCACGTTGTTCCACCGCGCCCGGCGGCGCGGCGAGTGGGTTGACCAGATCGGTCTCTTGCGGGCGCTGACGCAGCACGGGCCGGATGCGCT
>JBMFXK010000416.1:0-2864 GCA_049964315.1 Clostridia bacterium
TGGCGGCTTCCACCTGGACCACCACCTCCCGGGCGGCGCCCTGGCGGGCGTTGAGGCCCGCGGCCAGCAGACGACGGCCAAATCCCTGGCGGCGCAGGTCGGGAAGTACCCCGAGCCACACCACCGCCACCTCGCCGCTCGGATTCAGGCGGTCGGCGTACAGCCCGACCGGCCTTCCCTGGTATCGCAACAGAAATCCGTTGGCATCCTGAAACTGTTGAAAGTATTGAAAGACGGTCCGTCGTCCGCCTTTGGTACGAAAGATCTTGTCGTAGAGGGGTCCCGCCGTCTCTGCGTGCTGGGAGGAGAACGGGACCACATCATTGTCGTGCTGACCCAGTGCGGACAGCTCCGCGCGAAGCTGGTAAATCTGCGCTTCAAACTCGAGCCCCTGGCGCTCAAGCAGATCCAACAGGCCGGGCTGGAAACTGTAGGCATGGGTGATCCGGGGCTTGACCCACATCAGCGCATATTCGCTCGCATCCAAGGGAGGCTCATCCGCGTCGACGCCGATGACCTGAGTCACCTCATCCTGCACCCAGCGGATCGCACCGACCCGCTTCTCTTCTTCATCCAGGATCCAGGCAAAGCGCAGCCCGTCATCGTCGAGCCAGGCTTCCCAATCCCGGACGTAGAGTCCCTCTTTCCAAGGATCGGCCGGCGGCCGTCCCGGTACGGTCTTGTAACTCACGCGACATTCACCTCCCGTCCTGTCCCCGTCCTCGCGTTAGCCCTTCGCGAATCACGTCCGCGCACCCTGCTCCTCCGTCGGCCGCCGCGGCCATCAAAACCGCGCCGGCCGGCGGTGGAAGCTCGGGATCATGCACGTCCGCCTCGACCACCTTCCGGTGCAGCCCCACCATGAACCCATCGCGAAGCAGGGGATGGGGGCCGAGCCAGAGCGACCCCACCAGCACCACCTCCACGCCGGGCCCGTCCCGGGTCTCGATCTTCTGAACGGCAGCGCCGGCCGATTCTCCCAGCTTTAACCCGTTGGCAAACAACAAGTCCTGCGCGACTTGATCGCCTTGACGCGCGGCCATAAACACCAGCGGAGCCAGAAGGTGCACCTCCTCGCGTGCGATGCGGCCGAAGTAGAGGCCGCGGGCGAGATCCGTGAAATCACCGGATCCCAGGACCTGCAGCACCAGGTCGCTGAGAAGCGTGGGGGCACCGCGTCCCTCCGCACCCCGGAAGGCGTAATGGAGCGCTTGACGCACCAGGTCGCTGCCGCCTCCCTCGTCTCCCAGCTCGTAACCGAGCCCGCCGATCTGAAATCGCTCTCCGTCCCGGAACCGCCCCACCACGTTGGTGCCCGTGCCCGCCACGACCGCCACCCCAGCCCCGGTTCGGGCTCCCCCGGCGAGGGCCGCCTCCGCGTCGTTCACAATCCCGAACGGCAGCTGTCCGAGCCTGGGCGCCAGGGCATCCGTCAATGCGGCCACATCCTCCGGAAAATCGGCGCCGGCCAGGCCCATGACCCCGTGGGTCAAATCGTGGACGGTCAGGCCGGACGCGTGCACGGCCTTTTCGATCGCATCCTCGACGTTCCGGACTGCTTCATCGAGGCTCGATTCCTGGTGATTCGACGCGCCGCTGTGGCCGCGTCCACGGACCCGGCCCTCGCCGTCCACCACCCAGGCTTCTGTTTTGGTGCCGCCGCCGTCGACTCCCAGATACAGCTTGTGCCCTGCGCTCATACGGGCCACGCGTCATTCAGGATGGCAGCGGCCCCGTCCACCGATCCTACCAGCGGATTCAGGGCCAGGGCCTGCAGGGCGAGCCCTCGATCCTGACGGATGGCGGCCTCGATCGTGAGCTCCTCATAAGCCTTGACCTGCTGCACAAGGCCGTTGACGGCAAGGGGCAGCACCTGCTGCGGCTTCGGATGGGCCCCTCGCCCGTCCACCACCGACGAGACTTCCACACTCGCGTCACCGGGAAGCTCGCGCACCGCGCCATCGTTTTTCACGTTCACGACCATTTCCCGGGGCTGGTCCAGAGCGATGGCCTGCAAGACCTCCACCGCAACCTCCGAATAGAACGCGCCGCCGCGAAGGGCAAGCTCAGGCGGCTTCTCGGCCAGGCTGGGATCACGGTACCGCCGGAACAACTCCTGCTCAATCCGCATCACCTCGTCGGCACGAGTTCCATACCCCTGCTCGACGCGGTGCTGCTCCTCAGCCAGCATTCGCTCGGGAATCCAGTAGTAGCGGAGATAGCCGTTCGGCAGTAGGCCCAGTGAGCTCAGGAATTCGCGGTCGAAGTCCGTCATCGCCGGCCCGTCCGGCCACTGCCCTCCGGCCACGAACGCCGCCATCACCGTTTCCAGAATATCCTTTCCCTGGTAGTCTATGGCGGTAACAAACGAGAGATGATTGAGACCGACCATGGACAGCCGCACCGCCTCAGCGCTCACCCCGAGCCGGGCCGCAATAGTCCGCTCCATGACCCGAGGCGCGTTGCAGAGACCGACCGTACGCGGCCAGGCATGATTGAGGAGCGCTTCCGTAATAAGGCCGGACGGATTCGTGAAGTTCAGGATCCAGGCCTGAGGGCAAAGCCGCTCGATGGCCCGTCCCAGATCGATGGCCACGGGAACGGTGCGGAACGCCTTCATGAACCCACCCGCCCCCACCGTCTCCTGACCGATGTAGCCGTGCGCGAGAGGAATCGACTCGTCCCGGGCCCGGGCACGGAGCCCCCCCACCCGGTACTGGGCGCATACGAAATCTGCCCCGCTCAGGGCCTCGTCCCGGTCAAGCGTTGTCTGTACGGGGATGCGCCGCCCCGCGCGTGCGATCATGCGCCGCGCGAGGTCGGCGACGATATCCTGCTTGGCCTTCCCCTCGGGGACGTCAAGC
>JBMFXK010000417.1:0-2861 GCA_049964315.1 Clostridia bacterium
CCCCCACTTGGGCCCCTGCGCTTCTCCCCAAGACATCATGGTGGACACCTCCTCGATTGAGGCCCGTTGCTGGACCCAGGACCAGCTTAGCTCACGGTACCCATGGGGGGTATGACCATGGGTCGTGGTGACGTTTCGAAAGGCCCTACCCGAGACCGTGCCGGAGGTCGATCACATGGAGGGCCTGTCAAGTAAACGGTGTAATTTTCTTGTGGGGTTAGTTTCGTCCTGCAGTGAGACGGCCGTCGAAGGTGATGTCGAAGGCATTGAGCGCCGCCTTCCAGCGGTTGGTCCAACGCCTGCGCCCTCGCCCCGTGGGGTCGAGGCTTGTGATCGCCATGTAGAGGCATTTGAGCGCGGCCTGCTCCGTGGGGAAGTGACCCCGGGCCCGCACCGCACGACGCAGGCGGGCGTTGAGGGACTCGATCGCGTTGGTGGTGCAGATCACGGAGCGGATCTCCCGGTCGAACACCAGGAACGGGGTGAACTCAGCCCAGGCATTCTCCCAGAGCCTGATGATCGCGGGGTACTTCGCCTCCCACTTGCTGCTGAACTCCGCGAAGGCGTCCAGGGCTGCGGCCTCGGAAGCGGCAGTGTAGACGGGCTTGAGGTCGTTGGCGATGACTCCCCAATCGCGCCTGCTGGCGTACTTGAAGCTATTGCGCAGCAGGTGGACGATGCAGGTCTGGGTGATCGTCTGTGGCCAGGTGGAGGCGATCGCCTCGGGCAGGCCCTTCAGTCCGTCGCAGACGATGATGCACACGTCGCGCACCCCGCGGTTCTTGATCTCGGTGAGCACCCGCAGCCAGTACTTGGCACCCTCGCCATCGCCGTGCTCCCCGGCCCACAGGCCCAGGATGTCGCGCTCGCCATCTACGGTCACCGCCAAGGCCACGTAGATGGGCCGGTTGGCCACCTGCCCGTCGCGGATCTTCACGTTGATGGCGTCGATGAAGATCACCGGGTAGACCGCATCCAGGGGCCGGTTCTGCCAGTCGGCCATGCCCTCAAGCACCCGGTCGGTGATCGCCGAGATCGTCTCCTTGGACACGCTGGCGCCATACACCTCAGCCAGGTGAGCGGCGATCTCCCCCGTAGTCAGCCCCTTCGCAGACAGCGAGATCACCAGGTCGTCAACCCCAGACAGGCGACGCTGCCGCTTCCGCACGATCTGCGGGTCGAAGCTGGCGTCCCGGTCGCGAGGCGTGTCGATCTCGACCGGCCCGATATCGGTCAGCAGGGTCTTGGACCGCGTCCCATTGCGGGCGTTGCCGTCCTTGCCCTCGGCCCGCTCGTGCCGGGCGTAGCCGAGATGGGCGTCCATCTCCCCCTCCAACGCCCCCTCGATGACTGCCTTGGTCAATCGCGCCAGCAGACCATCCTGCCCTGTGAGGGTCAGGCCCTCAACACGGGCCCGCTGGGCAAGCTGGCTGATCAACTGCTCGTCGCCAGTTTCCTCCCGGTCATCCACGTTTCGGCCTTCACCACCCGCCTCAGCCGCTCCGCCAGCTGTCATGGTCTCGATCGCTGTACTCATGGTGCTCCTCCTCGTCCAGCCCATCCGTCAGCTCGTCCGGAAGTTACACCGTTATTTGTACAGTCCCTCCGCCGGCAAGGACGTGTGACGTTGGATTCCCACGGTCGGGGGCTATCGGGCCTGCTGAGCGTGGGCTCGGCCACAAAGTGGCGGGTGCGGTAGCTGACGGTCGTGCCGGAGCCCGGTGAACTAAGGAGTCAGTGGCCGACTCCAACTCCCTGGGCTGTGCCATCCCCAAGCTTAGTATCGGCGCGGACGCAGCGCCACCGCTGATGTGACCCGATCGGCACTGGGGGTACGGTGTCAGGCGACAGCCGTCGGGCCTGGGGAGCAGCCCACAGCGAGCGCGCAGCTCTGGCCGAGGACCTTGCCTCGCTAACGGCGGCGCAGTGGGCCCTGCCTTCGCTCTGCAGTGGGTGGGTTATCGAGGACGTGGTCGCCCACCTCACCGCCGCCGCCAGCATCGGCTATGGGCGCTGGCTCGCAGTGGAACTCAGAGGCGCGACCCAGACTGATCGGCAATCCTTGCCCGCGCTGATCCTCGCCGTCTGGGGGTCGATCGCCGGAGGCCTAGCGCTCAGCCAGTGGGTGGCGGCGGGGAAGATCCCAGATCCCGAGGCGACTCTCGTGTTGGCGGGGGGTGTCTTGATGCTCCTCGGGCTCGACCTGCGCTTCTCGGCGGTACATGAGCTCGGTGGGCACTTCACGGTGCGGGTGACGACAGGCCCTGACCAGCCGCTGGTCACCTCGGGACCCTAGAGGTGGCTTCGACACCCGGCCTACACCGGGGCGCTGCTCACGGTCTTCGGCTTGCTTCTCTGCTTTGCCGAGGCCGCGTCGCTGGCGCTCGTCCTGCGCCCCGCAGGAGACTATGGCTGGCGCGCCATGGTGAGAGAGAGGGCGGTGGACCAAGCTTTCGGTACGGGCGGGTGGGAGTCCGCATCCCAGAGGAGGCGGCTCATCCCCTACCTCTTCTGAACTACTTCCGGGCCTCGCGGCGAGGCCACGGCGCTCGTCACGGCACAGGTGTTCGCCGATCCCCACAGGCGGGACCGTCGTGCCTGCGGGCGGCCCGCCCCGATACCCGATTGTCCACACCCGAAGTGGGGAAAGAGAGGATAAGCGGACTGTTGATACGGTAACCGAAATCCTTAAATTTCTGAGGCATTTTGCCATTGACAGCGGGCCTTAAGCAGGGCTTAACATGGGCCTTCGTGACTCCTCCCCGCAGCTCCCGTCCGCCCCGCCTCTGTGCCCGCGCCGGCTGCGGTGCCCCGGTCAAGAAGCCCACCGCCAGGTACTGCAGCGTGGCCTGCTCGGCTCA
>JBMFXK010000418.1:0-2851 GCA_049964315.1 Clostridia bacterium
CCCGGTGCGAGAAAACCGCACGCCGGGTTCTGAAGGGGGAGGTGGCACAAGTGCACCGCGACCCAGAGAGGGCACCGGACCAAAACGGAGCGACCGGATATCGGTCGGACAGGGACTCAAGCGATGAGGCCGCGGCACGAGGCCACCTCCTACCTACCAGTCTCAGAGTTCGGCTCTTCTGCTGTCGGGGGCTCATGGGGCGGTGTGCATGGGCGGGGAAAGGCGGGGGGCAGTTTCCAGGGCGAAGCGGAGCGGGTGGTTGGGGCGTCCGGGGGCGTGGGCACCGGCAGCGTTGGCGGAGTGTACCAGGGCGGTCAGGGCAGCGGCGTAGCGGGGCATCTGGGGCCGGGCCAAGATGACCCAGTCGACGGTGTCGGTGGAAATGTAGCGGCCAGGCGTGTGGAGCAGGACGCGGAGCACCTTGTCAACCTCGCGGTAGTCCGGGAACACGGTGGCGATGGCAGCCCGCATTTGCAGGCACAGGTGGTGGGTGAGGGCACGGAGCACGGGCACCAACTGGCCGCGGCCAGGATGGAGTTGGTCGGAGGCCTTGCGGCCCAATGAGCCGTAGGGCACCTGCGAGGGGATTGCCGCCAGTTCGTGCTCGGTGCGGGTGATCTGTCCCCGCAGCATACCGAGCTTGCGACGGTAGTTGCTCTGGGCCTGGGCCGTGCGGGGGAGGGGGCGGTCCATGGCACGACGGAGTTGCTGGGTACGCAGGGCCAGACGCTGGCGCAGGGCGCGGACACGGGGATTGGGGACCGGGGTGGCCGAGGCGGGCTCGTGCACGTAGCCGTTCGTCCAGCCGAGGTCGACGTGTTGTTCTTGGGCCTTGAAGCTGTTCTCTTGGGCCCAGCGCCCCTCCAGCATGCCGATCAGTTCGAGGGGCCGAAAGCGCTCTGGGGCCACGCGATCGAGGTTGGTGAGTAGCCCGACCTGCTGTTGGGGATCGCCCTGGTGCCAGACGACGGCGGCGACATGCGCGTGGCAGCCGGTCACTTGGTGGGTGGTGCAGGCGTAGTGGACCGTGCGCGCGGGGGCACCGGGCCGGGCGGCTGTCAACTCACCGGTTTCCGTAAAGGCTTCAGGAGGTAGCCGCACCTTCCCCTTCCACCAGGTGACCCAGCCGGCGCCCTGCGCGTTGAGTGCGGTGAACACCTGGGCGTTGAAGCCGCCACGGTCAAAGACCAGCACCGGTCTCTCCCCGGTCAACTCCTGCAGTGCGTCGGCGACGGTGGGCAACGTGTCGGCGAACAGCTCGAACCCCTGACTGAAGTGCATCCACAGCGGGCGGCCCTGGCGGTCGTGGACCCACTCCTGAAAATGCCCGTGGTGTGGCATGCGGCGTTGGGGGAACCAGCCCTTGCCCCAGGCGTGCTTGCCATAATAGGGGACGAAATGGCCGTCGACCAGCCAGACGCCGGGCTGAACCCACCCCAGTTGCAGGTACAGGCAGGCCAGTTGACGCTGCAATTGACGCACCAGACCCTCCTGGGAGGCCATCGCGCCCAAACGCCGGCGCAAGGTGATACAGGCCGGCGCTCGCCGCCGGCCGATCAGGGGGCCAAAGTCGAAGACCGGGGCGGCCTTGACCTGTTCGGGGTTGCGGAAGCCCGCCAAGACGTAGAGCAGGAAACCGGCGATCATCTGCCACGGATGGTAGATCCACTCCGCACGGCCCCATATCGCTTCCAACGGGGATTGCAGGGGGTCGAGCACCTGTTGCAGCGCCGGCAACACCAGCGCCATCCCGGCGTGCCGCATGGCGATGCTCGTCTCCCCTTGCAGCGGAAGGCCCTCCGCATCGGCGAGCCCAGCAACGCCAACGGCTTTGAGGGCATCCGCTCCCGGCCCCTCCTCCGCTGCGCCGTCGTCCGTGGGGTCCGTCAAGTCAACGGGTTGGGGGGCATCCGCTCCCGTCTCCTCCCCGCTGGGGCCGTCGTCGGCACCAGGCCGTCTTGCCTCATGCTGCTCGGAGGAGTCCTGCGCTGGGCCGCCATCCGTGGGGGAAGCCGAGGCAGGGGGCTGTGGCGCACCCGCCCCAGCCCCTTCGTCGATCGGGCTGGCGGGATCTTTCTCCTGCCCCTCCGACGGGTCGGAGACCTCCTCCAGCGGGAGGCCCAACGCCTGCGGCTGCAACAGGGCCCCCTGCAGCCACTGCACCGCGCCGGGGGGCAACCCGGCGTGCCCATGCGCGGCTAACTCTCGACGCAGGCCGGCGACCGACATGCGCCGCCCCTGCTTCCGCAGGATCTCGGCGGCCAGTCGCACCACTGGCTCCAGCTGCTCCCGCTGGCCGGGGAGGCGTTGGTCGTTCAGTCCGTCCAGGCCGAAGTAGCGATAGCGCCACTGCCAATTCCCCAGGGTGTTGCGATGGTAGCCCCAGCGTTCGCCCAGATCGAGCGCGGTCATCCACCCCGCCCGCACGATCTGCAACAGCGCCATGCGTTCCTCTACGACACTGCCGACGGCGTAGCTGAGCACCACGCGATCCCCGTGGAGGATCAACCGCCGAGGAGGCGCATTCTCCACCCATAGGTCTGTGGCGATCTGAACGCGCCAGGGTTTCTGTGGATCGCGGTGCCGCACGGGGATCGCGATCGGGAGGGGCACGAAAGACAGTTCCGACGGTGTCTTTCCCATACCCCAGTTTAACCCATGCCGAGCCTCAGCGCAAGCATATAATGAAGGCTTTTTGGTCGCGCGGCCTCACTCGGCGCTCGGCGTCGTGCACAAACTCCCCTGCGCCTGCTCGCCCGCGCTCTTCCGCCCCACCACCCAAAAGAGCCGAACTCTGAGCCTACGAACTACAGACCGAGGTGCTCGGTGCTCTGCCGATCATCAACCACTT
>JBMFXK010000419.1:0-2845 GCA_049964315.1 Clostridia bacterium
CACGGCGGATCCGGTGGGCGACGCCTACATAGCCGCCGGAAGATGGGAGGAGCTCCCAGCCACCTCCCGGTTACCCACCCCCGTCGACCCCGGAAAGGATACGCGCCGGGCCCAGGCGCCCTGCGCGGGCGGGGCCGAATGGAACTCACGCGCGAACGGTTTGCGTGTATCCGGGATGGGTCACCGGTGGGATGCTGGAAGACGCACAAACCAAGGGTCGGAGGGGGTTTGCATTGTGTAGACATCGGCGAGGAGCAGGGCTAGCGTGGGACGCAGGGAACGGGGGACACCCCGACGCCGTTGTCTGAACGTGCCGCGCTGTGTCCCCACCCCAGAGGACGCTGCCCATCTGGACCTGGTCGTCCAGCCGCCCTCGTGATCGCTGGCAGGGCACCCTGCTCGCCGGGGCCCTGAGGGGTTTGCGGAGAAAGGACGGGAACGCCAGTGCGAAGCCGGGATCAAGTGACCGTCGCCGTAGTGCAAGCGGCGTCCGTACTCATGGACCAGGAGCAAAGCGTGCTCAAAGCCTGCCGCTATCTGGATGAGGCGGCTGCGCGTGGGGCCGATCTCATCGTATTTCCGGAAGCGTTCCTATCTGGCTATCCCCGCGGGCTGGCTTTTGGCACGGTGGTTGGCGAGCGCCGCCCGGAAGGGCGCACCGACTGGGGGCGCTATTGGCGCTCAGCCGTCAGTGTTCCCAGCCCGGCTCTCGACCGCCTGGCCGAGGCGATTGCGCGCACCCACGCCTACGTGGTAATGGGCGTGATTGAGCGGGCCGACCACGGCGGCCAGGGCACCCTATACGGTACCACCCTCTACTTTGGGCCTGATGGGACGCTCCTCGGCCGTCATCGCAAGCTGAAGCCCACGGGCGCGGAACGGCTGATCTGGGGCGAGGGGGACGGGAGCACGTTGACGGCGATCGACACCCCATTTGGGGTGCTGGGCGGCCTCATCTGTTGGGAAAATTACATGCCGCTGGCGCGGGCGGCGATGTACGACAAGGGCGTCACGCTCTATGTGGCACCCACAGCGGACGCTCGTGACACGTGGCAGGCCACGCTGCAGCACATCGCCTGCGAGGGTCGGTGCTTTGTCATTGGAGCGAATCAATATGTGACGAGGCGGGACTATCCGGAAGATTTGGCCGGAACCGCTGATCTCACCGCCGCACCTGAGGAAATGTGCCGGGGTGGCAGCGCCATCCTGAACCCGCTTGGTCAGTACGTAGCGGGACCGCTGTACCATCAAGAGGGCGTTCTCGTGGCCACCTTGGACCTGACCCAGGTTGAAGAAGCCCGGTTTGACTTTGATGTGACGGGCCACTACGCACGGCCCGATGTCTTTCAGCTGCGGGTGAATGAGGCGCCTCAGCGCAACGTCATATCCCACAGCGATGTGCAGTCCGTACCCGAACCCCTCTGCCGCGGCATTGACCGGTGGGGCTGATTTGCTGCCGCGTCCTGGCCGATAGGATGTGGCACGCGAATGCGGTAATCCAGGGAACCTTGGCGGGCGAACGCGTGCGCGAGTGCCAAGCCGCTGGGGTGAACCCGGACCGGGCTCCCTCCGCAGACACGGTCAGCCGCCGGCAGAGACAGATCGCGCCGTGGACTGCTCGTCGCGCACCGCAGGCACCCCAACGGCCAACGGTCGGGTTCCCTGGTCGGAACACGGGGCGGACCCAAGCCTGCTGCCCGGGCGGGAGATGGGCGGCACCGGTTGAGTCCGGGCCGCCGCCAGCTGGCCGGCACTATCCGGGGGTGGGTCAGAAATTTAGACGCTCAAGTCGAGAAGGTGTTGCGTGAGAGCTGGACTGAAGTCCCTCCTTCGCCGGGACCACAGGACGACGCCGTGGTCAGGGGGCACCACGACGGAACTGGCGATTTATCCTATGACCGCTGACTACAAACAGGGGAATTATCTGTGGCGTCTCAGCACCGCCACCGTGGACGCCGAGACGTCTGTGTTCAGTGCGCTGCCCGGGGTGACGAGGACATTGCTGCTGCTTGAAGGGCAGATGTCGTTGCGGCATGAAGGCCACCATGAGGCGCGGCTGCGTCCGTTTGACCAGGACAGCTTTGAGGGAGGCTGGACCACCCACAGCCAAGGGCAGGGCCGAGATTTCAACCTGATGTGCACGGCAGGAGTGGACGGGCACCTCGCTCCCCTCTTCATCCCCGGAGGCGCCGCACGCGGGGTATCCGTGCGGACGCTGCGAATGAGGTCGTCGACCTGGCTTGCGCTGTACTGTGTGGACGGAGACTTGACGCTGTCCTGTGACAGTGACCATGCGCCATTCGACACTGGGGACATTTTCGTCGCCGAGGCTTCGCGGCTCCCCGCCGAGGGGGAGCTGGTAATCGCCAACCGGACGGATAAACCGAGGGCGGTCATCCGGTGCATACTCCACTCGGCTGCCCAACCACATCGCCTCACGGATCAGACGCTTGAATGAGCGAAGCAGTCTACGCCCGCGTTTTGGGAACTGGTCTCCGGGCATGATTGGCCCCATGGCCGTGAGGGCGGGTCCGGCGGCACTGTCTTATCCGGTTTGAGCCGGAGTCTGGGGTGCCAGCGATGGCCCACGGATCCCCACGATCGGAAGTTTTTGGGTCGTGCTGCGGATTGCCGCGGCCAGCCGGCGGCGCCTCGTCGGGTTCACGCCATGAGGCATCTGTTTGACGCGGTCCCGCCTCCTCGCCTGTTATCGATCTGGCGGACGTCTATCCGGAGTCGCGTCATGTGCGCGAGGTCGGCGTCGGCGGGGCCAGCGAGGATGTGGTGTGGTTACACGCCCGGGGGCAGCGAGTCATGCTGGTGTCGCACGACACGGACTTCTAGG
>JBMFXK010000420.1:0-2842 GCA_049964315.1 Clostridia bacterium
ATTTGCGCCTCTTTGCGGTCACATCGGGTCCGGCGTTACTGCAAACGCTGGGTTAACGCGCCGGTGCACACGCTCGCCTGGGAGGAGCAGTTCCTGATGGCGTACGAGCCCGCGTGGATGCGGGCCCTCTGGGTCCGCAATGGCGAGCCCCCGATTTATGCGTCAGGCGGTACGGACTGGGCGTATTATTTCTTTACCAACCCGCAGCCCCCGTCCGCCGGCGCCCTTCAACAAGTCAACGGATGGTGCCAATACGGTGTCGGTTGTACTTCCGGATGGGTGCCCCCTTACGGCCCGTCTCCGTGTACTCTCCTGGCGGATCAGGGTTGTTCCGTCACGGGGCCCCTCCCCACATTTGAGGTGATCCTGCCGCCGGTCCCGTATTCTGCCGGGGCGCCCGTGCCGCCGCCTTCCTCGCCATTATGGAATTTTGCTTGGGCCCCTCTGAACGGGCGGCCGCCCGGCGGTCATTGGTAACCGCCGGGGGGCCACTCGTTCAACGGCTCACCGGTTAGCAGGTGCCGAGTCCGCACACGTCCAGGCCTAGGTTGAATCCCGAGCACTCGAAGTACGTGCCGCTGATCTTGGTTTCGAACCACGAGAGGCTGGTGCTCGGGCCCACCAAAGAGCAGTCGAGATTGTGCCAGTTCCCGTTGCAGTCTTGAACCTGTTGCGGCAACCCCACCCACCAGCCGACGCCTAAGGTGGTGCTACTCTGGCCGTTGAAGCACAGGAGCGCATCCTCCGTGCATGCATCGGAAAAGCCGCCATCGCAGTTGAAGCAGATGTCATACCAGTTGTCACCGGACTGGGTCTGGTAGCAGGGAACCCAACGATTCTGGCCGCCGGGCGGTCCGACGCACGCCTTGCCCGACGCGTAGTAGTGAAGGCCGCCGCCTCCTCCGGTCTGTGGTGTGTCCGTCACATTGTCTCCTCCTCCTTCTAACCGGGCGGTGTGACGCGCCCGGGACAGCGTTCGATGCCCCATCGGCCTCTGTCCCTCCCTTTATATGGTATCTCTGCCCCGGGCGTTACCGGGGGCGCCGGCGTCCCCGGCGTGCTGGGGCGAGATTCTCCCGGTCGACCGAGCGGTCGTGGCCGGGGGTCATCGTACAGCACACCTTCCGCACGTCCCCACCTGACTAACACATAATTAGTCGGCAAGGGACGCAAAGGCGTTTCCCCACGCGATGGCGAAGCCGCCGACATGGACACGCCGCGCACGGTGGGGGCGGGACCGCTCCTGCGAGCTCTGTGTGAGGATCTGGGGATCCGTAACACCATCGACCAGGTGGTGCCTTGGGACCCCCAGGGCTGCAAGCTCTCCCCGGGAGAACGCATTCAGGCCTTCGGCCTCAACCTGCTGACCGCGCAAGCTGGCCACTCTTGGGCCTCTCGTGGACTACCTGCTGGTCGACGGACAGATGGACAGCGCCGCCGATCCGCGGGGCAAGCTGTCGCGGCTTCCAATTCCGCCCACGACCGTGCCGAGGCTGCTCACCGAGGCCGAGACGAAACACGTTCGGGCGGCGCCAGATGGGGACTCTGTAATGGACCTCCGGGACCGCTCCATCCTGGGGCTCCTGTATGCGGCCGGCCTACGGGCCGGCGAGGTCTGCCGCCTGACCGTGCCTTCGATCGATGGGGAGGGGGAGATCCTGCGCGTGGTCGGGAAGGGTGGGTCGGAGCGCCGCGTGCCCCTGCACCCCCTGGCGTCGGAAACCCTGCACGCCTATCTGGCGGAATGCCCGGCCGAGCCACGGGCGTGCGAGGCGCTTGTCGTGAGCAAGAAGCGCGGCCTCCTCACGGTCCGCGCCGTGGAGTTCCTGGTGGCGCGACACGCCGAGGCGGCGGGTCTTGATAGGCATGTGCATCCCCATGTGCTGCGTCACGCGCGCGCCATTCACCTGCTGCGGCATGGTGCTTCGCCGGAGGCCATCCGCAAGCGCCTGGACCACCCAAGCCTGGCGAGCACACCAAGGTCTCTACCCGCACCTGGCTCCGGAGGACGTGCGGGAGGCCCTGGAGTGCCACCCGATTAGGCGCACGTGGCCACGCGTCGGGGCGAACGCCGTCAGTCGCCGACGTCCCTGTCAGGGGGCACCCCGAGCACGCGCAGGGGCTCTAGGGGCGTTCAGATTCCGAGTCCGGGGGCGAAGGCTGCTGCGCATCCGCGGTACGGTCGCTGTGGCCGGGAGCGCCGGCCAGTAGATGGGACATTTCCCGAAGGACGGCTGCCTTTGCGTCAGCGTCCATCCCTTCAGTGAGTGTCGGCAGGCAGACCGCCATCAGGCTCCGCATGAACTCAACGCGGTCGTCGACCGTCATGTCCTCGAACATGTGCGCCATCATGTCTTGCATCAATCCCTGCATCCGCTCTTGTGGGATCTGGCCCGCCACCTTTTCCATCATCCGGCCCATCATGTCGCTCATCGCGGCATCCTCCTCAGTGCAGATCGCGCCGTATCTGCTGGTAGGTTTCCTTGTCAATCTCGCCTGCCGCATAACGCCGGCGCGCGATGGCTATCGAGTCGTCGGCGGTGCGCGCGTGACAGAAGCCGCCGTCGGCGAAGCGCGCGGACCTCACGACGACAATCCCCATGATCACGAGTCCGAAGATCGGGAAGAGGAACCAACCGCCAAAGAATGGTGCAAACGGCACCGATACCCCTCCTTCTACCGTGTTGGCCGCCGCTCGATCCAGGAACGAAAGAGTGTGACGATCTCCCAGACCGTCTGGTCGGCAAGTCAGTAGTAGACGAATCCCCCGCGTCGCTCTGCCCGTGCCAGTCCCTGTTCCTTCAGAAGACGGAGATGATGCGACACGAGCGGCTGCGGGAGG
>JBMFXK010000421.1:0-2803 GCA_049964315.1 Clostridia bacterium
GTGAGGTGCACGCACTCCTCACCATCGCCGAATCGCACCGTCTCCCCGCTCTCCAGCCGGCGCCCGGCGTCGGGCAGGCCGGTTACCCGAACCTCCGGCCCGCCGGTGTCCAGCAGCAGCGCCGGATGAACGTCGTGCTGCCGTTCGAGGTCCGTCAGCATGTCAATAACCTGGGAGACGGCCCCAGCATCGGCATGGGACAGGTTCAGGCGGAGAACATCGGCGCCGGCTCGGATGATGGCGAGGAGAACGTCGGGAGTGGATGAGGCAGGCCCGAGCGTTGCTACAATTTTGGTGCGGCGCCCACTCACTTCAAGCCCCCCAGATGGTCGTTCAGAACCTCCTGGGCCTCTTCCGCCTCGGCCTCCGGCACCAGGACTTCGACGCTGCCGCGACCGTTCTCGTCCACATCCAGGGGACGCAGATTGGCCAGCAGCCCCTCACGCTCCAGGACCGCCTTCAGGCGCTCCGCCGCGGCGCGGCTGGGCGCGATGTATACGACAGTCCACATCTAAGCGTCTCCCGGTGCAGCGTAACGTTTCGTGGTCATCCGCCCTTCTTAGGCCCGCCGGAGGTCATGAGCCTCAAGCCAGTTCGATGGGATGCGCATCGTGCGAGAGTCTCGGCCCTGAACGACGTCCGACAGACATGGCTGCGGCAATGAAGGCCAGGACGCTGAGGCCCACGAAAGCCACGTGGATGGCCGTGCTCCACTGGTCGGGGCTGGCGTGCCGGGTGCTGGCGTGCGCCATCAGCAATGAGATGCTGACCATCGTGGCCGGCATGGCCGCACCCCAGCTCATGCCGAGCGAGCGCGCCATGTTCAAGATGCCTCCAGACAAGCCCAGGTGCTCCCGCGGCGCCGCCCCCATCACCGAGGAGTTGTTGGGAGGTGTGAAGAGGCCGAGGCCGGCTCCCACCAGGATCAGTTCCCCCACCACCGCCACGAACGACACCTGACGTCCCAGCGTCATGGCCAAAAGCAGGGTGCCGAGTCCCGTCAATGCCATGCCGACCGTCGTCAGGATGCGTGAGCCGTAGCGGTCCGCCAGTCCCCCCGCAATGGGGGCCAGGATGGTCATGGCCACCGGGACCGGCGTCAGGAGCAGCCCCGCCACGGATTCAGGCACATGCACCACATCCTTGGCGAAATATGGGATGAGGTAGAGCGTGCCAAACATGGCGGCATACGAGAGCAGGCCGGTGACGTTCCCAACCGTCATGACCTTGATCTTGAACAGGTTCAGATCGATCATCGGGAACCGGAAGTGGCGCTCCCGGGCCACGAACGCCAGACCCAGCCCCAGCGCCGCTGCGAACAGCACCAGGATCCGCGGGGACGTCCATCCCCAGGTCGGCCCTTCGGTGATGGCCAGGAGCAGAGTCGCCAGCACCGGCGCAAAGAACACGAGCCCGTACCAGTCAAAAGGCTTGCGCTCCGCGTCCAGCCGGTCTCGCGGCAGGAGCAGCGCTCCCAGAGCGGTGCCCAGGATGCCCACGGGCACGTTGACGTAGAAGATGGCCCGCCAGCCCAGCAGCGCAATCAGGGCACCGCCCACCGCAGGACCGATGCTGAGCCCCACGGCCTGCGCCGAGCCCTGGATGCCAATCGCCTTGCCGCGCACCGACGCGGGCACGGTGGCGGTGATGATGGCGACCGAATTCGCCTGCAGCATCGCCGCGCCGGCGGCCTGCAGGACGCGCGCGCCGATCAGCATTGGAAGGGAGACGGCAGCCCCGCACAGGGCGGAGCCCACGATAAACACGAGAAAACCGAGCGTATACAGCGGCCGCCGGCCCACCATGTCGGCCCAGCGCCCGAGCGCGGTGACCAGACTGGCCAGCGTGAGCAGATAGGCGATCAGCACCCAGCTGGTGTCAGACCCGGTCGCGTGAAAATAGCCTTGCATGGTCGGGAGAGCCACGCTGACGATGCTGGCATCTACGGCGGCCATGAAGGCGCCGACGCACACGGTGCCCACGACCATCCAGATGTATCCCGGCTTCGCCACCATGCTTTCCAGGGGAAGCCGTGCCCACACGTTCCTTACCCCGGACGCACCGGCCCCGTCTCGGTGTTGTGCTCGCTCGCTCACGACATCACGTCCAGGGGGCCGAGGGGATCTGTCCATACGGTAACCTCCGTGCCTGGCTCCAGCGGCTCATTCGCCTCAACAATGATGATGCCGTCGGCCGACAGCATCTGGGTCATCACCCGCGAGGCGGAAGGGGGCGGGGGCGGCAGCAGCGGCACCACGGACGGAGGGCCGGATGCTTGGCGCTCCAGCCTGGCCTGAATCACCCACGTAAAGTCCGGCATCGCCGGAATGGGTGCCTGGAGCTTGCCCTGAACCGGCCGCCGTATCCGCGGCGGCAGATGGGCGGCCTGGCGCACCGCCGGTTCGACCAGCATCTGAAAGTGGACCAGGACCGCGTATGGCCAGCCCGGCAGCGCAAACAGGGGGCGCTCTCCGAGACGCACGAGCGCGGTCGGCCGCCCGGGGCTCATGCGGATGCCGTGGTGAATCAACGTGCCAAGTTCCCCGGCCACGCCGGGTATCAAATCATGCAGCGTGCGGATGTCGCGGCCCTGGAAGACCGGAATGCTGGCCCCCGTGCCGCCGGAGCTGACAAGCATGTCCCACCCCGGATCCGCCATCAGCGCCTCAAGCCGCTCCCGCACGTCTTCGTAGCGGTCCGCCACCGTGCCGACCCTGACCGGGTCGCCTCCCGCTTCGCGCACCATCGCTTCCAGGATGGCTCCGTTCACGTCGTATACCTGCCCCGGGTTCAGCGTGGCGCC
>JBMFXK010000422.1:0-2786 GCA_049964315.1 Clostridia bacterium
CTGCCGACGGGCGCGTTCCATGTCCGCCTTGGTGCGCTCGGACAGGATACTACGCTCCAACTGGGCGTAGGTCATGGTGATGTAAAAGAGCGCCTCTCCGAACGGGGACGCCGTGCCCAGATAGGGGTCGGTATACGTCCGGAGCCGCACTCCCTAGGTCCCATAGCCTCCCCGGGCGAGGCATCAGACGAGGACCAGATCGATCTGTCGCTTCGCCGCATCTTCGCAGGCCGTGTGATTTATGCCGGCTGGTCTCTCTTAAGCACGCCGCGGGCATGGTGATGGTGGCGCCGGACGGAGCGCACCACGGCCCGCTCGACGATTTCAACGCCGTGCTCGACACACTCGGCCCCCTGACCCCCGCCAGCGAGCTGGCCAGCGAAGCCACCTTTCATGCGCTGGAGCATCCCGCGCCGGCGCCCGGCGTGCCACGGCCGCGGGCGTACATCTGCTCGCCCTTCGCCGCCCGTGACGGGGAGAGCGTGGCCCAGCACGTGCTCTGGACCCAGTGTCTGGCCCGGCTGGCGTGGGAGGACGGCTACTGGCCCGTGGCCCCCCACCTCTACGCGCCCCAGTGGCTCACCGACGCCGGCGAGGAGCGGGCGACGGGCCTCGCCTGGGGCCTCGGGCTGCTGCCGCCCTGCCGGGTGGTGTACGGCTTTTCCGTGGACCGGCCGAGCCGCGGCATGATCGAGGAGCTGGCCGAGGCCAGCCGATTGTCCCTGCCGCTCCGGACCGTGGCGTATACGGAACTGGCCGAGGCGGCGGGGCGCCTGCCGCACGCCGCTTGGCTCTTTGCGTCCTAGATGCGGGGATTCCGTCGCACCGCGGCCGATTCGGACAGGAGGCCATGGCCATGGACCCCTTCACCCTCTGCGTGCCTCGATCCGTGTTGATGACCTGCGTCCACCACCCGACCCCGGTGCTGATGGTGCGCGCCGGCTCCCTGCCCCCACTGATCGCGGGCATGGTGCTCCACGTGCACGGGCCCATCCCTAAAGAAGCTTGTCGCCTCCGGGTGACGGCGGTGGCCGGCCGGGATCCGATCGCGGTGGCCGTGACGCTCTTGACGACCTGCCGGGTCTGCGGCGGGCCGATTTCCGCCTATGACGCGCTATGCGACCAGCGGTGCTTTACCTGTTGGGTCGCCGATCTGGCCGCCGAGCCGCTTCGTCCCGCGCGCTGCGCCCGGCCTTCACTGCGGACCTATGCGATGCGGCGCCGCTCACCACGCGGCTCCAAGCGCGTTGTGGGCTGGCGCTAACACACGGCGGAGACCGAGACGGCTTAGCGAGTCGCCTCGTTTTTCTCGATCCCATCTCGCGTGCTGGGGAGGTCAGCCGATGTCTGAAGCCTGGGAGTCTCTCGAGGTTTCGCCCCACTCAGTCCCGGACGGTCTTCCGCCTGTAGGAGCGACGGCGTCCGAACACCGGGTGGACCGCTCACGGTGGGTGGACACGCTCTGGCCCCATCTGGTGCCTCGGGCGGATGGCGCCACCTACACCCGGGCGACGGGCGCGCTCACCTGGCAGCTCTGCCGGCGGACATCCGCCGGGTTTCTCCCTCTGATCCGGGAGCGCGATCGGACCGCCTGGGATGTCGCGTGCGGGTGGCTGATGGCCTACGGCCGTCTCCGCGCCGCGTGTCCGACCCCTCGGTGGTTCTTCCCGCCCCAGGGGAAAGCGGCGGCCGTCTTTATCGGACCCGGCGCCGCCGACTTTGCGGCCCTGTGGGACCTGGACCACGCACCGGGCGCCCTGGTCCTCCCCGATAGCGCCTTGGGCGTGGTGATGCCCCAGGCGTCGTTACCCGACGCCCGTGTCCGATTTGTCCGGACCACCGCGGCGCTCGCTGCTGCCGGCCGGTCCGTGACCCTCTACGCCGAGCCCCTGCTGGTCTAGCGCCGGGTCCGGTGCCGCGAAAGGAGTGTCCTGCGCATGTGGTACCCCGTCGACCGCCACCGGCTCGCCGTCGTCGCCCTCGCGGTGGTAAGCGGCCTCTTGATCCTCGTCGTGATCGGGGGATGCCTCACTATGGGGGTGCACCGCTGGACGCTGGCGGCGCTCGGGTTCCTGGTGGCCCTGCACGGCGTGCTGTGGGGGCTGCAACGGGTGGCGCCCACCACCTGGTAATGGATCGAGCGCTGACGCGCGGGACGGTGGGAAAGGAGCGGGAGATGTCGGGCGTGCTGATCGTCGGCGCGGCCGGAGCGGGCAAGGATACGCTCGCCGGCTGGATTCAGGAGGATTTCGGCACCCGGCCCATCGGGTTTGCCGATCCGCTGCGCCTGTTCCTCCGTGTTCTCCTGGGGCCGGGCAAGCACCGCGAAGCCGCGCAGGCCATCGGCGACATCGTGCGGGGGGTGGATCCCGACGCCTTCGTACGCTTGGCTCGCCACCGAGCCGCTCGCGCACAGCGCTACGTGATCACCGATGCCCGGCTGCCTCGCGAGCTGGCCGCGTTTCCCGAGGCGTTGACCATCGGGCTGGCCGCGTCGCCGCTCGTCCGCGCCGGGCGCCTCGCTCGTCGAGACGGGGCGGTGTGCCAACCACTCCACCCTGTGACCGAAACCTGGGTGGACACCCTGCTCACCCAGTGCGACGTGGTGCTCAGGAACGACGCGCCGGGTCTGGAGACGTTTTACGCCCGCTACGAAGCCGAGGTCGTGCCCCGTCTGGCGGCGCACTTTACCCGGTTCGCCCCGATGGCTGCCCGGTGAGGGGATACCAGGAGGGATGCACTGATCGAGATCCGCCCTCAACAGGTTGCGCACGAGGCGGGAGACA
>JBMFXK010000423.1:0-2776 GCA_049964315.1 Clostridia bacterium
CCGCAACGCGGACATCCTGGCGGGCGATGAGGCGGCCGCCGAGCCCTTCTCCGGTCACGACCAGGTCCCAGCCGTGGGTGGGCTCCGAGAGATCCACATGCGTGCGGTCGAGGGACGGGGTCAGATGTTCACGGTCGGGCAGGACCCAGACCTGGATCAGCTCCACCGGCACGTCCCCGCCGTTCAACTCGGCGTGTTCGATGCCGGACCCGGCCGTCAGCGCGAGAAAGTCGCCAGGGCCGGCGACAAGCTTCTGGCCGCGCTCGTCCTCATGAATAAGGGTGCCGCGGCGAATCCACGAAATGATTTCCATCTCGCGGTGCGGGTGCATGGCAAACCCGCGGCCCGGAGCAATGTGGTCGTGATTGTATGCGCGCAGGGACCCGAAATGCACCCGGTTGGGATCGAAATAGCGCTGGAAGGAGAAGTGCCAGTCGGCTTCAAGCCAGGCGTTGCGGAAGCGGTAATGCTGCTGGGCTGGAATCCGCTCAATCACCCGGCCACCCCCGCATCATTGTGCATCCCGGATCTGAACACGCCAAGTGTCAGCGGCAACTGGTTTACCGGAAATGATTTCAGGCGTGCTGTCCGATAAAGTGCCGGATCTCGGGCAATCGACTCTGGATCGCGCGGCGTCCGATGTCCACGAGGGTTGCGAAATCTTTGAACGCCAGAAACGGAAATCCGCTGGTGTCGGGCGCCACCGTGAGGACCGGCAGGTGGCGGCTTCGCAGCGTCGAGGCCAGGCTGGTCAAATACTGTTCGCTCCGGCTCAAGGTCTCGACAATGCCGATCTCCGCGGGCGCCATCGTACGGCTGGGGGTGACGTTGATGGCGAGCACCGGGCCTGGACATAGCGCGTAAGCCCAGTCGGCTGGGAGCGTGTCGGCCACCCCGCCGTCCACCAGGACGGCATCAGGCAGGCGGACGCCGTCGAACAGACCGGGCATGGCCATGGTGGCGGTGAGCGCGTCCGTAAGCGTCCCGTCTCCCATGACCCGCCAGTGCCCGGCTGGCGTGTGTCCCGGGGGCCCGGGCGTGAACACGACGGCCTCTTCCCGGACCAGGTCGACACTGATGACCGCAGCCGGCACCGACCACTGGGCAGTCTTCGTGACTCCGGGCACCAGACCCGTAAGACCTTTGATAAACCCGGCCGGGGTGATGAGTCCTGTGGGACGGGGTCCAAGCGCCGGCAGCAGTTCGTCCAGCAGCCCGTGCACGTTCACGCCGAAATAGCGGGCCGGATGGTCCGCAACCGTGCGGCCAAACCTCAGGAGGTCCGACAGCCGGCCGCCGGCGGCCAGAAATCCGACCACCAGGCCGCCCGATGACGTACCGGCGTACGCGTTAGGAACAAGACCCGCGGCATACAGGGCGTCTAGCGCCCCGAGGTGTGCGGCGCCGAGGATGCCGCCTCCCGAAAGGGCCAGAGAAAACGTGGCCATCACGCCCTTTTTTCATGGTGTCGTCACAGCCTATGTGGCACGGGGCCTTTGGCGTGTGTGGACAGGCGATTGGCGCTTGCCGCCGCTATAGGCGCCCTATGCGCTATATGATGGAGGCTGAAAGACGGGGCGGGTATGGCCGTGGCCATTGTGCTGGCGCCGGATTCCTTCAAGGGTACGCTGAGCCAGGCCGAGGCGGTGGACGCCATGGCCCGGGGGCTCGCACGCTTCCTTCCGGGTGCCGGCGCTGCGATCGTCCGGTGCCCGATGGCTGATGGCGGCGAGGGTACCGCCGACGTGGTGGCCAGCGCTCGCGGCGGTACGTTTTACACCTGCTCCGTGCAGGATGCCTACGGTAGGCCCTGGGAGGGCCGGTGGCTCCTCCTGGATGACGGAACTGCGCTGATCGAGGCCGCATCCGGCCCGGGCTTTGTGACACCGGAAGACCGGCCGCGGCCGGGGCGCCTGGCGCACAGCCGGGGCCTTGGCCTGCTGATGCGCGACGCCATGGCGAGGGGCGCCCGCCGTCTCGTGGTCGCGCTCGGAGGCACCGGGTCCACCGACGGTGGACTCGGGGCGCTCATGGAACTGGGCGCGCGGATTGACGGCGTGGCCGAGCCGGGAGCCTCGGCCCTTGCCCACGTCGCCGGCCTCCACCTGCCCACCCTGGCCGTCCCCGTCGACGTGTGGACCGACGTGCTGCCCCCGTTGACCGGCCCGCGCGGCGCCGTGCGCCGTTACGGGCCCCAGAAGGGACTTCAGACCGACGAACTTGATGATCTGGATGCGGCCATGAGCCGGTACGGATCTATGCTGGACGCGGCCGCGGGTCTCGCCGTTTCCGGACGGGCGGGGGCGGGTGCGGCGGGAGGACTGGGTGCCGCCCTGGCGGCGATAGGAGGCCGCTTGATCCCGGGCGGGGTGGCGGTGGCGCGTGCGGTGGGGCTGCCCCAAAGCCTGTCCGGGGCCGACGCCGTCATCACCGGCGAGGGGGCGGTCGACGTACAGAGTGCGGACGGGAAGGTGGTGGGCGTGGTGGCCCACCTTGCCCGCCAGGCGTCGGTGCCGGCGCTGGTGGTGGCCGGCCGGGTGGACGCTTCGGCCGACGTGCTGTACGGGCGGGGCGTGACGGCGCTGTTCGCGCTCTCGTCGCCACGGTTGCACGGCGGTGCGGCGAAGCCGGCCGCCAGCGCGCTGGAGGACGCGATGTCGCACGTCACGCGGTGGCTGGACCCGGCTATTCTCCAGCGTTATCGTATCCCGGGGAGGTAGATTAATGTCGTTTGGCGCCGTTGCGGCGCTGGTGACGGTCCTGGTGGCCCTGATCC
>JBMFXK010000424.1:0-2754 GCA_049964315.1 Clostridia bacterium
CCGCGTTCTGGTACAGGTACTGCATCTCGCGGCGTTCCACCCGCGCCATGGCCACCCGTTCGCCGGCATTGAAGGTGCGCTCCACGGTGCCGCCGGTGAGAAGGTTCTTCAGCTTGGTCCGTACGAACGCGGAGCCTTTGCCGGGCTTCACGTGCTGGAAATCAATAACCTGCCACACCTGTCCGTCGTATTCAATCGTCACCCCGTTGCGAAAGTCGTTGCTGGAGATCACGCCTCAATATCCTCCCTCGTCTGGATCCGCTTCGGCCTCAAGAGGGCCATCAGGGCATCAATGGCCAGCACGTAGCCAATCGCTCCAAAACCTGCTATCTGTCCCGCGGTCACGGGACTGATGACCGACTGGCGGCGAAATTCCTCGCGACGGTGGACGTTGCTGAGGTGGACCTCCACCACCGGGCAGGACAGTGCCGCCAGCGCATCCCGCAGCGCGAGCCCGTAATGCGTGAGGGCACCGGGGTTTATAATCACGCCGTCAAGCGCCTGCGCCCGCTGCTCCAGGTAGTCGATGAGCGCCCCTTCGTGGTTGCTTTGAAAGGTTTCCACAGCGAGCCCCAGGCTTTCGCCGTGCGCCCGGGTGCGGTTCATGACCTGGTCCAGGGTCTCCGATCCGTAGATGTCCGGCTCCCGCACGCCCAGCCGGCCCAGATTAGGCCCGTTCAGGATGGCAATCCGCACTAGTGCACTCCCGGCAGCGGAAACCGCCGCGCGAGCGCCTGGACCTTGTCGCGAATCTTGTCCTGCCGCTCCGGTTCCTTGGTCTGCAGCGCCTCAAGAATCAGGCCGCCCATCAGGCGCACGTCCGCCTCGCCGAAACCACGCGTCGTCACGTGCGGCGTGCCTATGCGGATGCCGGAGGTGACCGTCGGCTTTTCGGGGTCATACGGGATGGCGTTCTTGTTGACCGTGATGTGGACCGCGTTGAGCCGGCTCTGTGCCTGGCGGCCGGTGATATGCAACGGCCGCACGTCCACCAGCATCAGGTGATTGTCGGTGCCGCCCGACACAAGCCGCAGCCCTCCCTCCTGCAGGGTCGCCGCCAGGGCGCGGGCGTTTTTCACCACCTGCTCCTGGTACGTCCGGAAGGCGGGTGTCGAGGCTTCCTTGAAGGCGACCGCCTTGGCGGCAATCATGTTCATCAAGGGCCCGCCCTGCAGGCCCGGAAACACCGCCCGGTCAATCTGCTTGGCCAGCTCTTCATCCTCGGTCAGGATAAATCCGCCGCGCGGTCCGCGCAGCGTCTTATGGGTGGTCGAGGTGACGATGTGCGCGTGGCCCACCGGATTGGGATGGACGCCGGCCGCCACGAGACCGGCAATATGGGCCATGTCCACCATGAGCAGCGCCCCCACCTGATCAGCCACCCGCCGGAAACCGGGGAAATCTATCACGCGGGGATACGCGGTGGCCCCGGCCACAATCAGGCGGGGCCGATGCTCGGCGGCGAGCCGGGCCACCTCCTCCAGATCGATGCGCTCGGAGTCGCGGTCGACACCGTACCCCACCACGTGGAAGTACTTGCCCGAAAAGTTGACGGGGGATCCGTGAGTCAGATGTCCGCCCTGGTCCAGCGCCATCCCCATGATCACATCGCCGGGCTGCAGCACCGCCATATAGGCGGCCGTATTGGCAGGAGCGCCGGCATGCGGCTGCACGTTGGCAAATCGCGCTCCGTAAAGGGCGCGGACGCGTTCGCGCGCCAGTTCCTCCGCCACGTCCACCCACTCGCAGCCGCCGTAGTAGCGGTGCCCAGGATACCCCTCGGCGTATTTATCGGTCATGATCGAACCCATCGCCTCACGCACGGCGGGGGAGGTCCAGTTCTCTGACGCAATCAGTTCCAGATGGCCCCCCTGGCGGCCCAATTCCGCTTGGATGGCCGCATAAATCTCAGGATCGGTGGTGGCGAGCGTGCTCACGGCTCCGTCCTTTCTAACGCCTTTCGAACGCGTCTGAATTCTCTCGGTCCGCGGACTCGGCCTGCCACCTGAGCCGGGGATGGCGGGCAGCCTCCGCCTCATCCAGCCGTCGCACCGGAGTCGTGTGCGGCGCGTCGTGGAGCTGCTGGGGCGCGTCGGCAATCTCCCGGTCGATGGTCAAGAGCGCGTCGGCGAACGCATCCAGGGTCTCCTTGGACTCGGTTTCGGTCGGTTCCACCATCATGGCCTCCCGCACAACCAGGGGGAAGTACACCGTGGGCGGGTAGAAGCCAAAGTCGATGAGGCGTTTGGCCACGTCGAGGGCGCTGGCCCCCCGTTCCCGCTGGTCCGCGAGCGACAGGACGAACTCATGCATGACGGAGCGGTCATACGCCGTCTGATACTGCGGGGCGAGTCGATGCTTCAGGTAATTGGCGTTCAGCACGGCTATGTCGGCCACCTGCCGCAGCCCGACCGCCCCATGGCTCTGGATGTAGGTGAGGGCCCGCAGGAGGATGCCGGCGTTTCCGTAATAGGAGCGGACCTTGCCGATGGACAGCGGACGGTCGTGATTCCAGGCCAGGGTCCCATCGGCGGCTTGTTGGAGCCGCGGCCCAGGCAGGTAGGGCTCCAGATGACGTTTGACGCCGACCGGTCCCGCCCCTGGGCCACCACCGCCGTGCGGGGTGGAAAACGTCTTATGGAGGTTCAGATGGACGACGTCAAAGCCCATGTCGCCAGGACGGGTCCGGCCCAGTACGGCATTGGCGTTTGCCCCGTCGTAGTAAACCAGCCCGCCTGCCTCGTGGACTATCTC
>JBMFXK010000425.1:0-2754 GCA_049964315.1 Clostridia bacterium
GTCAGCGGTGGCGCCGAGTGCGTCAGAGGCTTCTTCCAATGACGGGGCGACACCATTGACCGCCGCCAGCGCCAGCGATGCCAGGGTGGGCGTGAGCATCACGCCGAGCGTGAGGCCCGCCGCCAGGAGGCTGAAACCTGGTCCTCCAAACACCCGCCGTATCAGCGGAACGATGGTCTCGAGGCCCCACCAGCCCAGGATGACGGAAGGCAGGGCGACAAACAGGGACAGCCCCCCGCCCAGGGCGCGGCGCCATCGTGCCGGCACCCGTCGGCCAATGGTCAGCGCCAGGGCCATGCCCAAGACGAGCGCCACCATCAGGGCGATGAGGCCCACCACGATGGAGCCCCATATGAACGGGATGAGGCCGAACTGGTGGCGGACAGGGTCGAAGGCGCGCCCCAGCAGCACCGGCCGCACCCCGTAACGGCTCAGCAGCTGCACCGTGTCCCACGCAAACCAGGCGACGAGCGCCGCCAGCAGGAGCGCGAGCAGCAGCGCGGAGACGGCCATGGCCCCGGTCGACCACCGGAACCTGGGCGCCCGCCGCTCCTCCATGGCCGCGTGATTCCTCCTTAAACATCTCATAGACCTCGTAAATGCCGAACCGGCGTTTGCCGGGGGACCGCTGCACGAACCGCGCCAGGTCGCGCACGGCCGCCGCGGCACCGCGACGATAGTAAAGCGCCGCCGGCGCACTGTACGGCCAGCGCGCCGCCGAGGCTGGCGCGAAGCGTATGCCGTCAACGGCCAGCGCCTGCACCCCACGTCCGACGAAGCCGGCCTCGACGAACCCGATCGCCCCCGGCGTGGCCAGCACGGCCCGGTAGACGGCCCCGTTCGACAGTTCCACCACCGCGTCGCGGGAAATGGGACGACCCCCCATGACCCCGCGCTCCATCACCAGCAGGGCGCCCGAACCGGGACCGCGCGTCACCACGACGACCTTCTCGTCCCGCCCGCCAAGCTCCTTCCAGTTCCGCAACCGACCAGCCAGAAGCGCCCTCAGGTTGGCGCCGGTCACCTCCTGCACCGTCGTCCCGGCGTGGACGATAGGCACCACCGGCACGCCGCCCAGCTGCAGACGGATGAGGTCGGCGCCGCTGATGCCGGCCCAGTCCGGAGGTACGTCCGAGACACCAAGCTCGACCCGGCCGGCGGCCACCGCCTGCAGGCCGGCGACCGATCCTCCGGCCGAGACGTGCACGCTGACATCCGGATGGGCGCGGGTGTAGGCCGGAATCACGGACTCCACCAGCGCCACCAGAGAGGTGGACCCCATCACCCGGACCGGCATCGGCCGAGCGCGGCCCTGACCCTCGCCCGCCAGGGCCAGAACGATGAAGCCGATAGCCAGCAGCAGCACGCGTCGCGCCATGCCCTCACCATGGCTCTTCTGGCTATCGCCTATGCCGGCAAGCGGGCGGGGGTGCGTGGGTGACGCGCGCAGGAGCCCGCATCCCGGGAGGGGATCGACAGCCGCGGTGACACAACCGCCGGGTGACTCTCCACCCTGCCTGCTGCGCGACTCCACCATCGAAGGTTCACGGGGCAGGAAGCTTGTCCCTGTCGCGCGAAACAGGTCATATGCAAGACCACCGTGCATCGCCCCCGTCGCCGGATGACGGCTCGAGTGCCTCACGAGGCGCGACTGGCTCCCTGGACTCCCTCCGGGAGTTTGCCCGTGCCCGCGTGCAGGCGAGCTCCGCACCCGGCGCGGCCATTGGGCTTTCCGAGGCCGGCGTTCCGCTGTTCGTGGAGGGCCTGGGCCTGCGGGATACCGAGCAGGCGCTTCCGGTCACCCCCGACACGCTCTTTGGCATCGCCTCGCTGACCAAGGCCTTTACCGCCGTGCTCATCTTGAAGCTGCAGGAAATGGGCCGCCTCACGGTGCATGACCCTGTCGTGCGGCGGCTGCCCGGGTTCACGACGCCCGACCCTGACCACACCCGCGCCATCACCCTGCACCATCTCCTCACCCACAGCTCCGGCATGCCGCCGTCCAACCTGCTTTACCGGGCGATGGCGCGTACGCTGAGCCCCGACGATGAGGCGTACCACCGCCCGATCGACACCGAGGAGGAGCTCCTGGCCGCGATTGGCGCGGAGGACATGCGCTACGTGGGGGCGCCCGGCGAGCGGTTGTCGTACTCCAACGAGGGGTTCGCCCTCCTTGGCTATGTGGTGGAGCGCGCGGCCGGGCGAAGCTACGGGGAGTTCCTGCAAGACGTCGTGCTGGACCCCCTGTCCATGGTCCGCACCACGCTGCGCGTTCCCGGCCCCGCGGACGAGCCCGTGACGCGCGTCTACCGGCGCGACCCTGGCGGCGGCGGGACGGCGTCCTTTCCCGCCTGGCGGCACGCGCCGGCCATGCTGGCGGCCGGCTTTCTCCGCTCCACCGTCCCGGAGATGCTGCGGTTTCTTGAGATCTTCTACCGCGAGGGACACGGGGCCGACGCCCGCATCCTCTCACCCGACAGCATGCGCCAGATGCTGGCGCCGCACATGCCGTACGCTCCGCATCAGGCCTACGGCTACGGAGTCCGGATCACAGCCGGCTACCACGGCCTGCGGCTGGTCGAGCACAGCGGCGGCCTGCTGGGCGTGGCGTCCCACTTCACCGTGGTGCCGGAGCGGGAGCTCAGCGCCGTCGGCCTGGCCAACTTCCTCGGGGCGCCCATGGCCCGGGTGGCACTGGCAGCCGTGAACGCGCGGCTCGGTCTCGCCTATGACGAACCGCGGGTGGTATACGCG
>JBMFXK010000426.1:0-2743 GCA_049964315.1 Clostridia bacterium
GCATTCGCTACGCGATTTCGTTGGTACTATCCCGTAACTGCTAAACTCCCGCTAGAGTGCCACGGCAGGGGTACGACTCGTCGATGCCGAGCACGCAACGCCACCTAGTCGGTCCTGCTCGATGCGCCAATAAGAAGGAGTCGTCATCCGAACCCCCCCTGGGGGCAGTGACGTGGCGACTCTTTCATCTGTGTCGGTTTTTTCAGGGGCCACTACTTAAGGAACTCCCCTTTGCGATCACCGACGTGGTCGGCGACGCCGTTCCGATCGTCGTGCAGGCCCGTACGACCGCTCCCGCCGCCTGCTGTCTGGAGCGCGGCCAGCCGAGTGCCCGGGTCCACAGTCATTACGGGCGCACGGTTCAAGATCTCTCGTGGCACGCCCTCCCGGTCCGGTGGCTGTTGGATTGTGCGGGCCGCGCCGGATCCGCCCGCAGCGGAGGTTCGCGTGGTGGGGTTGGACGAATGGGCGAAGCGGAAGGGGCGGACCCACGCCACGGTGGTGGTCGACCAGGAACGCCACCAGATTGTCGATGTGTTGCCGGATGACCAGCCGGAGACAGTGACCGCATGGCTGCAGGCGCATCCGACAATCCGGGTGGTGACCCGGGACCGGGACGAGGCGTTCGCGAAAGCCATCGCCGCCAGAGCCCCCGACGCCACCCAGGTGGCCGACCGCTTCTATCTGCTCCTAAATTTGGGGGATCTGTTGGAGCGGCCCTGGGCGCGCCTGCGCCCGACGGTCCCGGTCAGTGACCTCCCCGCCCCGGCGGCAGAGATGCCTGCCGCGGATCCGGCCCACCCCGTGCCTTCTCAACCAGCGCGGTGGGAGACGATTCAGCACCTGGCAACGACGGGGTGGTCGGTCAGTGCGATAGCCCGGCACCTTCATCTGACCCGCAAGACCGTGCGGACGTATCAACAAGCGCCGACCGGCCCGGTTCGAGCCATCCCGCCCCCGCGCCGGCGTCCGGTGCTCGACGCGTTGACCGCCCGCCTCGAAGGGCTCTGGCAGGCCGGGGACCATCACGCCTCCACGCTCTATCGCACGATCCAGGTCGAGGGCGACGGGGGCGGCTTGGCGACGGTCACGCACCGGGTCCAGCAGCGGCGCGGCCCGGCACTCCCGCCCGAGCGCCCCGTCACTGCGCGGGCGTTTGCCACGTGGTGTCTGCTCCCGTGGGACAAGCTATCGCGCCGGGCCGGGCGGCGCTTGACCCCCTATTTCACGGTGCCCGAGCTCCGCCAGGCGTATCGGCTGGCCCATCTGTTTCGCACCCTACTGCGTGCCCGGCGGCCCCTGGCTCTGACCGCGTGGCTACGGGTAGCCGGCCAGAGCGGGATCCCGGAGTTTGGACGCTTCGTGGCCCATCTCCACCGGGATCTGGCGGCCGTGCAGGCGGCCACCACGGAGCCGTGGAGCCCAGGGTAGGTGGAAGGCTTCCATCATAAGATTAAGCGGATAGAACGTCTGTGGGCGGGCTAAGTTGGAGTTGCTGCGGCAGCGTATTCTGCATGCCGTCGGCTAGTGCAGGGACCGGCGCCTGACGCCCCCGCTTTCGGGATGTCTCGGCGGGATGTCGAGGCGACGGGGTCGCTGTCACGGAACGGCGCTTCACGGACACGGTGCCGTGTAGCCTTAGAACTCCCAGACCCCCTTCACCAAACCTGCGCCAGAGCTATTTCGAGGTTACGTTTACATCGTGGTGTCGGACCAGCAGGCGGACTGCAATCTTGGCGTAGGCCGGCTGAAGCGATGAGGGCACCAGTCCCGACACATCGGTGCCGCGGTCCCCTGTGTGCTCCGCGTTCCTGTGGAGCGCGGAGCAGTGATTCGCCGGGCCGTTCGCTCTAACAGGGAGATCATCATCGCGCGCAGCTCGAGCACGTGATCGACGCTGGCGCCATGATCCCCGCCCGCTGGGACGTGCCAAAACGCTTCCGACATGTGTCCAACGCGCTCCTTGCTGCCAACCACTCTTCTTGACTTTGCTGTTGCTGTCTGTCGGCCATGGGAACGGGTCGCCTCGTCGATTCACCTCGTGCGCGGGGTTCCTGATTCGAGGCACACTCTGATTTATCGGGGACGGCCCCCCGATTTTCGACCTGATTCGCCACACGTGTCACGTTTCCCGAGCCGTCTCGACCCCAGGACATCGGGGAAGGGACCTGTCATTAAGTGGGCGGCATGACGCTCCACGTTTCGTATTCGTTGACGGCCCACCCACCAAAGCCCGCACCCGAGGACGTCGCTATCTGGTTGAGAGCTTGGCCGAGCGCCGCTTGCGTCGATCCGTAGAAACTGGTGGTGCTGCCACTGTCCGTGGTGTCGACCGCTACGACGGCGGGTCGCCCCGCAGCCGCCGCGTCGGCGAGCTCCGCAGCCGCTAGACTTAAAACGCCACTGGCTGAGTTCCGGTATGCCATAATGACGATCTGCGCGGTGTTTTGGGCCATCCACCGTCCGAAGGGTTCGTTCGCCCCGACCGCCGTCACAGTGTCGAGCCAGAAGGGGATGTCCACGGATACGCTGAGACCCGCCGCGGCAGCGTCAGACGTCGCCGTCTGGATGTTTCCCATCCACTGACTGACTACCGTACTGGGGTCTGTGCTCCAGCCGGGAACCAGGTACCCCTCCACGTCCAGGTTGAGAGCCCGGAAGCGATCGGGAGCGGGGGCGGCCACATTGTAGGCTCCGACCCAATTCACAAACGCCGTCAGGGCCGGAAGATTGGCACTTAGCG
>JBMFXK010000427.1:0-2741 GCA_049964315.1 Clostridia bacterium
ATGTGAATCTGTGGCTCCACGAGAGTATGCTGGCCGACGTTCTGGATGATGTGCTGAGCGATCCGGGGAATTTCGGCCGGAGCGACGAGGGGCGCGGAACTCGCGTGCTCCTCGAATTCGTATCCGCCAACCCCACCGGTCCCTTGAACGTGGTCAGCGGCCGGGCGGCGGCCCTCGGCGACAGCCTGGCCCGGATCTTGAACTTTAGCGGCTGGCGAGCCGACAAGGAGTTCTACCTGAACAACGCCGGAGCGCAGGTCCTGAAGCTGGGTCAGGCGCTGGAACTGCGGCTGCGCGAACTGGACGGCGAAGACGTGGAGGCGGGCTGGCCGGAAGGGGTCTACCCCGGGGCGTATGTCAAAGACGTGGCGAGGGCGTTCCGGGCCCAATTCGGACCGGGCGCCGGGGCGGATCGCGAAACACTCGGGGCGTATGCCGCGGATTACATGACCGAACGCCTGCGGGAAGTGCTGGAACGTTTCCGGCTGCACTATGACTTCTGGGCGGAAGAACGCCGGTTTCGGGACACCGGGGCGGCCATGGCCGCCGTGGAGGCACTCCGCTCGCACGGTCACCTGTACGAAAAGGACGGAGCCCTGTGGTTTAGGTCCACCGCGTTTGGCGACGACAAGGATCGCGTCGTGGTCAAGAGCGATGGCAGCCTGACGTACATCGTGCCGGACGCCGCCTACCACTGGGACAAGGTGAACCGCGGATACGACCGCCTCATCGACCTCCTGGGACCAGACCATCACGGGTATGTGAGCCGCATCACGGCCATCCTGGAGGCGCTCAGCGGCCAGGGGAGCCGGCTTTACGTCCTGATTGTGCAGCTGGTGCGTCTCGTGCGCGACGGGGAGCCTGTTCGTATGTCCAAGCGGGGAGGCGAATTCGTCGAGCTCACCGATCTGCTGGATGAGGCCGGTGTCGACGCCGCCCGCTTTTTCTTCCTGGAACGGGCCCCGGAGACGCCGCTCGACTTTGATCTGAGTCTCGCCGCGCTGAATACCCAGGCCAATCCGGTGTACTACGTTCAGTACGCCGGTGCCCGCATCCGTTCGATCCTCCGCCAGGCGGCCCACGAGACACTCCCGGCAGGACCCGCTGCCTCGCTGGACAGCCCTGAGGAGCGGGCTCTCCTCTGGGACCTGGCACGGTTTCCGGATGTCGTGGTGCGAGCTGCCCGGGATCTCGCGCCCCATCACATCACGCGCTACCTGGTCGAACTGGCCGGTCATTTTCACGGCTTCTACCGGCAGCATCGGGTGCTGGGGGTGGCGGAGGATGTGGTGCGGGCTCGTCTGCGCCTGGTGCGGGCGGTGCTGGCGGTGCTGGAAACGTCCACCGGCCTCATCGGTGTCGAGATTCCGGAAACCATGTAGCCGGGCCTATGACCTCGGACGCCGGGCGGCATGGCGTACGGAGCGTGTGCGGGAACTCCTATGCCCGGTCACGGGCAATCTGCCGGCGGCGCTGTTGCCGCTCACCGGGGGAGAGGATTCCCAGACCTTTGGGTTCTGGGTTCGTGACGACTGGTAGGCCCTTCGCGTGAATCGTTCGGCTGACGGGTTTTATAAGGCGTACGCCGTCCGGCGTCTCGGCGGGCCGGACATCCCCATCCCCCGTATGGCGCAGGTGGGCCTGCCCCCCTTCCCCACGTGCTCGGCCGGCACCGCGCCATCCGGCAAGTGGATGTCGGCGGCATGACCGGATGCGGTCCGTTCGGCCCTGACGGCGCCGCCACGCGAAAATGCTGGCGGGAGTGGCTTCTCGAGACAGGGCGGTTACGGTGGATGGGACGCCCTGGACCGCGAAGATTCGGGGCCGCGGGACCTCCACCCCGTCCCCGTAATCGCGGAGGTCCTCAATACCCTCTCAGGCCTGGTGGAGATGGTGACGGAGCAGCGGAGCCTGTATCACGGCGACGTCGACTGCCACTAATTTCCTGATACGGGAGGGGAGGGTTGTAGACGTCCTCGACTGGGATCCGGCGGGCTATGGAGAGTGGCTGCAGGCTATTACCGGCGCGTGCTGCTGGGGGCGCGCCTGCGCTGTATGGAGCTTGCCTGGCAGGCGTACGACAGTGGGTTTGTGGCTTGCCCAGCTGCCGCGCGTGGATTCAGTGCTGCGCTCCCCATCGGCCTCAGCGAAGCGTCGGAGGCGTGGCAAGCGCGACGCTCTGGGTGGCTAGCGTGGCACCTCGAGCGCCTGCGCGCGATGGTCCCGGCCGCCCGGGAGCTGTCAGCGGCAGCCTACGGCAGGTAAAGTTCGTGGCTCACCCGGCCGTCATTGCGGACCCGGGTCAGCAGGCGTTCCTCAGCCGCGGGCGGTGCGGCCAGCGGCTGGCCCTGGTGGGCCTGGGCCCATACCGCCGCTTCCTCCTTGCTGCGGCAATGGGACACCGGACGCTTCATGAGGGCCTCCTCGGATTCTCGCACCAGGCGTGCCTCGTGCTGCAGGAACCAGCGGAGCAGCTCATGGGTGGGGACCATGCCGGTTGCTCGGGCGAATGCCGACGGGAGCCGGTTGTTGCGCGAATGGTTGCAGGAGCGGCAGGCCGCAACGCAGTTGTCCATCCGGGACTGCCCGCCCCGTGATACGGGGACCAGGTGATCGATGGTCGAGCCGGGGGTGCCGCACCAGGCGCACCGCAGTCGATCCCGTTTCAGCACCGCCCGGAACACGGAGCGGTAGGCCATGGGCGCATAGCGCAGCTTGAGCGTACCGTCCACCATGTCGGC
>JBMFXK010000428.1:0-2737 GCA_049964315.1 Clostridia bacterium
AACAGGGTCTGCAGGGTCGGGTCGTCGAGCGTCATCAGATCGGAAAAGGTGAAGAGTTGGTTTCGGATGTCTTGCGCCAGACCCGGATCCTGCTCCGCAATCCGTTCCAAGATCGCCTGCTCCCGTTGAGTGTCCGTGGCATTCAGCACCGGCACGACCAGTTCCAGCCCGCCGCCCAGCTCCGAGCCGCCGGTGAGCGCAAGGCGGCTCTCCAGCGTGCGTTCGAGATTCTGCACGACAGCGGGTGCCAGTGTCTCCATGCGCGCGAGGCGGCGCGTCGCCGCCGCCGCCAGGTCTTCGGGCAGCACGGCCAGTACCTGGGCCGCGAGCCGGGAGTCGAGATGTGCTAGGACGATGGCCACCGTCTGGGGCATCTCGTCGGCAATCAGGGCAGCGATGTGTTCCGGGGGACTATGCGACAGCCGCGTGAATGACCGCCCGCCAGCGGTGAGGGATTGCTGTTGGGTCAAGCGGCGCAGGACGTCCTGGGCGCGCTGCGGTCCATAGGCTGATTCCAGAAGCTCCCACGCGGCATCCCACCCGCCTTCTACGATCTGCTCGAGACTCCGCAAGAGGGTCTCGGTCTCGTGAATGACGTCGTCACGCACCGGCTTGGGCACTGTCCCCAGGTTGGCAATGGCGTTGACGATGGGGTCCACATACTGGTTGGGGAGATGGCGGAGCACATCGGCGGCCACGTCCCGCGGCAACTGGACGAGCACGACGGCCGCTTTGGCGGTACCCGTAAGGGCCGGTGGATCAGTAGGCTGATTCGGTGTCGACATGGCCCTCATCTCCTTCCACCACAAGTTCCGCCAGAACCCGTGCCAGCGCCGCCGGATCCTGGGCCCAAGTAGGAGTCTGGGCCACAGGTGACGAGGCCGGGGTCACTGGCCCGAGAATGCCAGGCACGACGTCCGCCGTCGGTGGCGCCGCCTCTGGGCGTTGTGCCTTGAACTGGCGCCGGATCCACAACAGCAAGCCCAGGATGACGAGTACGGCCAGGATATCCCGGCCGTAGTGCAACGCCTGCTGCCGACTCGCGGCCCGGGTCATTGCGGCCGCTGCCGCCTGCGCCGCGGCGGTGTCAAATGGCAGGCCCACCACGGTGAGCGCGTCGCCCTTGGTCGCACCCACGGCCTGGCGTACGAGCGCGGTGACACTGGCCTTCTGCGACGCGGTGAGGTGGCGGTTTATCGCGACCGCGACCGTGAGATGCGTCAGCTGGCCGGCGGGCGTGGTCCCCGACGTCTTCGTCGTGCTGGTCACGTAACGGCTGATGGTCGACTGGCTCGATGTGGTGCCGCCACCCGTCGTGCCGGTGGTGTAGGTTGGTGTATTGGTCGCGGTACCGGATGCCGTTCCCGTCGGGTTGGTGCCCGTACTGTTCTGGGTCTGCTTGGCGCTGAGGCCGGAAGGGCTCACCTTGGTGATCTGCGTCGTGACCGCTTGCCAGTTCACTTGGGAGGAGACGCGGACGACCGACGAGCCCGGTCCAAAGATCTGATCCAACAGAGTCGTGACACGATTTTCGTAGTAGCTGTTGATGGCCTCGATCCGCTGCCATTGCCCCTGGTCGAGACCGGCTGGGACATTCGGGGCACTGGACAGAAGTTGGCCCTCCTGGTTCACGACCGAAACGTGGTCCGGTTGGAGACCCGACACGGCACTGGCCACAAGATGCTGCACGGCGCCGACCTGTGCGGCGGATAGTGTGGATCCGAGGTTCAGCTGGAGGAACACCGACGCGCTGGCCGGTGTCGCACTTTCCCCGAAGAGGGCCGTCGGGGGCTCGGTGATGAGCACCTGGGCCCGGCTGACACCCGCGATCCCCGTCAGGGTCTGGTCCAGCTCAGCCTCCAGCGCGGCCTGCTCGGCCGCCGCGGTTTGGGCGGGCGTCTGGCCGAGGGATAGCACCGACGACTGAGAGGGGAGGGTGGCCGATCCCGAGGTCGGGAGGTTGTGCTGCGCCAGATCGACCCGCCCCTGATCCACCTCGCTGGACGGAACCAGGATGGTCCCGCCACCGGCCGCGAGCCTGTAGGGAATCTTGACCTGCTGCAGCACGCTGGTCATGGCGCCTGCGGCAGACGGGCTGAGTCCGGTGTACAAGGCGGTCCACCGCGGCGTCAACACCCAGATCCCCAGTCCGACCGTGAGCACCACGCCCACCCCAGCGGCGAAAGCCTGGCGCCGGCGCTGATCATGGGGTGCGCGCCTCCACCACGCTTGGAATGATTTCAGATAGGGGCTCCACGGCGCCGAGGGCCGGGAGAGGGGCGACGACACAGCCATACTGCCTCCTTCGCGGATGGCATGGTCCTCCTTAACCGGCCATCGGACGATACGGCCCAACCTTCCTGGCAGGGCGTTTCGGGGACAGTGTTCCTAGATCTGCAAATTCATGAAGGACTGAGCGCTCTGCACCACGGTGTTGCGCACATCGGCAGCCACTTCCAAGGCCGTTTGCGCCTGGGTCATGGCGATCATCGCCTGGGTGATTGACTCCGATCCCGTCAGCGCCCCGGTAATCGCGTGCTCCGCGCCGGTCGTGGTCTGCTGGAGGCCGTTTAGCGCGCTCTTGACGGCTGCCCCAAACGAGGAAGAAGACGCCGGGGGCGCGGGAGCCGTGAGAGCGGTGAAGGATGGTGGGGACACGGCTGCGAGCGGGAGAATGGGGACGGACATGGACATACTCCTTAATCCAAAATTTAGGGCCTCCTACCCCAACTCCGCG
>JBMFXK010000429.1:0-2735 GCA_049964315.1 Clostridia bacterium
GGCCGCCGTCCTGCAGGCGCTGTCGACGGGACATCGTCGCGGCGGCGTGGTGGGCCTGCTCTGGGCCTCACATCCGTCGACGCGCCGCCGCCTCAACCGTCTTGCCCGGGCGATGGAGGCGGGACAGGCGTTGTAGCCAGCATGAGACGTGGTGGAGGGGCATCCCGGTGAGCCGCGAATAGAGGGAATGAAAGAGAACGCCGCCTGGCTTTCGTGGCAGCGTGCGCCGCAGAAAGAGGGAACTAGATGTCGGAGCAGCATGACGTCGTCATCATCGGGGCGGGGCTGGTCGGCCTTTCCACTGCGTATCAGCTGGCCCAAAGGGGCATCCGCGACGTCGTGGTGCTGGAGCGCGCGCAAACGCACGCGCAGGGATCCTCCGGGCGGAGCGCGGGCGGCGTGCGCCTGGAATTCTCGCATCCGAGCAGCATCCGGTTCTCGCAGTATGGACTTCAGGTCTTCGACCGCTTTGAAGAGGAGTTTGGCATCTCCCCGTCGTTCCATGCCTGCGGCTACCTGTTTCTGACCAGCGACCGGGCCCGGTGGGAGGCGCTCTTGACGGTGGCGGGGATGCAGCGCGATTGCGGCGTGCCGGTCGAGACGCTTCACGCGGAGGCGGTGCGGGACCGCTTCTCGTATGTCGACCTGCCCGCTCTGGCGGGCGGGCTGTACGGTCCCCGCGACGGGGTCGGCGACCCCGCTGCCGTCGCCTACGGATATATCCGCCGCGCGCGCGATCTCGGCGTCGAGGTGCGCTTCGGGGTGACGGTCACCGGCATTGACACCGAGGCGGGACGGGTCACGGGCGTGCGGACCACCGCCGGCCGCATGGACACGCCGGTCATCGTCAACGCCGCCGGTCCCCAGGCGCGAGCCATCGGGCTCATGGCCGGTATCGATATCCCGGTGCTCCCGTACCGCCGCTCCATCTACGTCACCGGTCCGTTTGACGGCCTGCCGGCCGAGATGCCCATGACGCTCGACCTGGACACCACGTCATATTTGCGGCGGGAGGGCCGCTCCATCCTGATCGGCATGTCGGACCCCGACGAGCCCAGCTCCGAGAATGTGGAGACCGACCGCGATGCGCTGGAGAAGATTGTGTCCACGGTCCTGGCCTGGGTGCCGGCGCTGGAGACGGCCGCCATCATGCGCGGCTGGGCCGGGCTCTACGAGGTGTCTCCGGATGATTCCGCCATCATCGGGCCGGTGGAGGAGCTGCAGGGCTTCTACTGTGCAAACGGTTTTTCGGGGCACGGGTTCATGCACTCGCCGGCCACCGGCCGCGTCATCTCCGAGCTGATTGCCGGCGAGGAGCCTTTCATCGACATTGCGCCGTTTCGGCTAAGCCGGTTTAAAGATCGCGCCGCCACACCGGAACAGCTGGTCATCTAGGCGAGCGTTCCAGAGCGCGGCCCCCGGCGGAGAAGAAGCGCCCGCGCCTCGCCCCGCACCCTGGCCTGCGGGTCGCCGGCTGTGGGAGGGCAAAGTTTCGTCGCAGCCCAACGCCCCGACCGCCTCTGCGCGCTCACGGGCCTTCTCGAGGGCAGGTTGACTGCGCAAGAGCGCTCACCACGAACCCCGTGGCGTCTGCTAGAGTCGCGCTCGGTCTCTGCTTCCGCCTCTGCGCGCAGCAGAGCGGCGGCAGCGAGACGGGCGCGCTGGCTGACGGGCTCCGGGATGTCCGCCGGACATCGTGGGGATCCTCCGGCTGAACCAGGAACTGGTCGTGCCCTACACAGGTGCCAAGGACGGATCGCTCGTGCACATCTGGGGCGAGCGCCTGTCCGAAGTGGACCTGCGTTACGCGGACGCCATGCCGGGCCGTCTCCGATCCCTGGCGGAGCCGCGGGTTCATCGACCGCGGACTTGTCCGAGCGGAGCCTCGGCGGCTGCCCGATTTCTCCCTGCTCTTCGTCACCCTGGCGCTCAACGGGCATCCCGGCGCGTTTTCGCGTGGGCCATGCCGGTTACTTCATTCCGTGTTGGCCTCTCGCCCCTGTGACTGCCGAGATGTGGGACGCGGCGCTGGAGCGATGGTGGCTTGTCGAGTGCGAAGTGAGCGACGCCTTTGTGGACGGGCACGCGGGTGGCGGCTCCTTCCATCTCCTGGACGCGCGGCGGGACCGGTTGCTCACCGGACCCGAGGCGTGGATGAAGGCCCGCGCCGGCCGCCTCGACCCGGAGCGGTGCGTGGTGGCGCCGGACTTCGAGGAACGGTACACACGCGGGTGGTCGTCGCTGCGTGTCCATGGGGGGCATGACCTGGCCGGCCTGACCCGGAGGGAGATGCTGCGGCGGACCAGGGGACTCATGGACGACACGAACCCGCTGGCACGGGCGGCGCCTCTCGACGAGTCGCCCGCGACGCGCCGATCCGGCCTGCCCTCCAGAGACCAGCGCGCACTGGCTCCGGCAGGACGTCTGGCGATTCCGGATACGGTGACAAGCCGCAGCCCGGCCAGCCGGGCCCCGAACCGTCTCGGTGAGCCGGCCCTTTCGGACGGTCTGATAGATGCGCGTCATCACGACGACATCACAACGGCGACCCCGGCGCCTTTAGAGCGGCCGGGGTCGCGTCGATAAACGCCGTCCCTAATCTTTGGGGCAGTGTCCGTCGATGAAATCGTACAGGGCCTGCAGCCGCTGCAGCCGGAGTTTGGGCTTGCCGCTCCGGGAGAGCTCGTGCGACGCCTGCGGCACGCGGAACAGTTCCACCTCGCCGCCGTGGCGCT
>JBMFXK010000430.1:0-2724 GCA_049964315.1 Clostridia bacterium
CAGGGCTCAAACCCGCGCGGGGCGCGGGATCGGATTAACTGAAAAGGCTCCTAGCGGGCTGCGGAGCCACGGCGGCCACCGGATCCAGTGCGTCCAGTACTCCGACCAACCTCAACATCGCGCTCCCGGTGGGTCTGTCCCTCAACTGGTGGCCCCCGGTGGTGCCGGGGGTAGACTGCTATACCCTGACCGGGGGGTACCTCGGTCCTGACACCTACCTCCCTCTGGTCTGGATGAGCAAGACCGACCATGTTCAGTACTCCCGATCCATCGCATCAAACATCGCCGTCAGCAACCACGACACCGTCTACACCGTTACCCTGAACAAGAAGTGGCATTGGTCAAACGGCCAGCCCATCACGGCTCAAGATGTGGCGTACGACGCCGCATTGGTGCTGGCTGCAAGCGGGCCAACCTCGCCACTGGCATACTGCTTCACCGGCGAGGGGGGCGTCCCCTCACTCTGGAAGTCGGTCGTGGCCCAAGGGTCCGACAAGGTGGTCATCACGACTACGCAGCCCGTGAACCCGCAGTGGTTCATTTACAACGGGCTAACCCAGTTGGTCCCGATTCCGAAGGCTCAGTGGGACAAGTATTCCAACATGAACCAGGAACTCAAGTGGATTAACTCGATCGGGGCCAACTTTGAGAACTCGGTGTACAAGGTGGTCGACGGTCCATATGTCCCGACCCGGTACGTGCAGGACCAGTACTGGGAGTTCAAACGCAATCCCCAGTTCGACGGGTCGCCGAAGCCATCGATCCCCGCCATCACGTACCACTACGAGGCGTCCTCCGACTCCACGTTTCTCGACCTCTCGAAAGGTAACGTCCAGATTGCTCAGATCCCACTCAACTACTACAAGCCGATGAAGGCGCTGACCCAGTACTCCATCGTGCCGGAGCCCCTTTTCGCCTTCTCGCAGATCCAGATCAATTTCCGGCCGAACGACGCCGGCAACGTGGGGCCACTCCTAAACCAGCTCTACATCCGGCAGGCACTCCAGTACGGAATCGATCAGAAGGGAATCTTGAAGAGCATCCTCGACGGCTTCGGCACACTGACTAATGGACCGGTACCGAGCGTGCCACCGAACCCGTTCTACGACTCCAGCATGCGACTGGTGGACCCGTTCAATCCGGCCAAAGGGAAGGCGCTCCTCGAAGCTCATGGGTGGACGATGCAAAACGGCGTGATGACAAAGAACGGTCAGAAGCTCCAGTTTGTGCTGCTGTTCGGCAGTGGGACCCCCACCACCACCGACGAGATGGAGCTTATCAAGGCCAACTGGGCCCAGGAAGGCATCGCTGTCACCCTGGAGTCGGAGGCACCTAGTACGGTGGGCGCGGACGTCACAAATCCGGCTGACAGCTCCAAGTGGGACTTGACCCCGGGCGGGTGGATTTATGCTCCGGACTTCGACCCGGGCGGGGACGGTCTCTTCAATACGGGGGGCGGCTTTAACATCGGAGCGTACTCCAATCCGACCATGGACCATCTCATCCACGAGACGGACCTGGCGGGCAGTCCGCGCCAGATCCACAGCCGCTTCATTACGTACGAGCAGTACGCGACCGCGGAGCTTCCCGTCCTCTGGGCGCCGACCGCCGACTACGTCTACGCTGTCAACAAAGATGTTGTCGGCTTTGCCAATAACTTCAGCTCCTACTGGAGTTACACGTCCGACAACTACATCTCGTTTAAGTAGTCAAGGCCAGGCGGGCCCGGAGGAGTTTACTTCCGGACCCGCCTTCGGTTCGCACCGCAGAACTTGCCCTCGCGGCATCCCCACGTCGGGTCAGAGCCCCAATGAACCGGATCGCCTGGATCCCCCGGTAATCGAGGACCTACGTTGCGCACATGACGTGTGCGATGCGGACGATGCTCAAAAAGTGGTTTAGGGTTCACCTGGACCTGAGCCAAGAATTTAACCCGCATCCACGGTCTCGGGCTGTGCGGCGATGGCGAGCTGAACCTCCTGGACACCGCACGGGCCAGATGGATGTGATCGGGCTCCAACTGCCAGAGGTCACAAGCAGCCGGATCGTAAGCTGATGGTCCGTCACGGTCATCACGGCCCCCGCGCCGTTCATCCCCTGGACGTGGGCTACCGCCTCGACCAACCGCGCGGCGTCCCCCAAGGAGGAGACGCGGTAGACCGCCATCGCTCGGCCGTGCAACACCACCCAGTCTGTGAGGCCCTTGGCGGCGAGCGGCTCCCGCCGTTCCCCTTCACTCCTGCTGGTCTCCGCCCCCGACCGAATCCGGGAAGGCTCAGCGAGCGGGGCGGGCTCCCTGATTCCCTGGCACCGTCGGCCCTGTAGTACTCACATGTTGCCACGTGAGTCCGACCGATACCGCGGACCGCCCGTGGCGCGAGAGACTCCTCCACCGGCATCGGGCAATAGAACTCAGGGCTCGAGCGGAAGATGCGACGGTCTAAACGGGGCACCCCCCTAAATTGGCCGCCAATCGTGGCGCAGGCGACCCACGACGTCGCGGGGCCGCTCGACAAGCGCTACTTGGAACCCCCGTCGCGTGTCCCGGCCTGTACTGATGCTGCCACCTACTCCAGATCGTCAAGGAGCTCAGTGGAAGCCCGGTGAGCGCCGCCATAAATTCAACACCGCCGAGGGGGTGTGTGTGCGCGGGCGCGTCACAAACTCGACCACACGGGCGACCTGCCCGTCCAGATCGGAACGCTGGTCAGACGCGGACACACG
>JBMFXK010000431.1:0-2713 GCA_049964315.1 Clostridia bacterium
ACGCAACGCCACACGGGCCCCTCCGCATCCCTCACCCGCAACCGACAACGACGCCAGCAACGGGCGCGCAAAGCCTAGTGCCGGGGTCTCCGGATTGCTCGGCGGGGTGGACGGGTGGCTGTGGCCGTCGGCGACGTCCCACTCCACCAAGCGCGCATCCGCCCAGCGCGCGAGAGTCCCCGGGTGCACCCGCGCCCACCGGCCACTCGAAGGCGTGCCACGCACACGCCCCGTGGTCTGACCCGAGGTCGTTGCGGACTACGCCTTGGCCGTGTTGGGTTTGCCGACCCGTCGTTCGGCGGCTCCGGCCCGCTTTCAAGTCAGTGGTGGCAAGCCAGGGTAACCACTCCGGCAGGAATCCTATTGTACGAACAGTAATACGGAGCCGTGTAGCGCTCCCCTGGTCCCGCCGACGCCCTACCGATATGTTAGGTCCTCATGATCTCAACGTGAAACCCATCGCGTTCTCTTTACATGTCCAAGAGGGCAGTACTTGCATGAGAGAACAATACATTTTAAGATTGCGTTATGGTGGATACAGGGAGGGTGATTCTCGTGCAGGAGAGCCGGTGGAAGATTGAAGGCATGCACTGTCTCGATTGTGCCACGAAGGTGGAGTTGGCGTTGCGCGCCGTGCCCGGTGTGGAAATCGCTCAGGTGAATTATCTCAAGAAGCGCGCCGTCCTCACGCTCACCGCGCCGGTCGCGGAAAAGACCGTGATGGAGGCTGTCGAGTCGGCGGGCTATCGTGCCCAGCCCGAGCGCTAAGCGCGGAGGATCGACGGTGCACAGGCATGCCGCCCCAGCGAGGGGCTGCAGGCGCGCGAAGCGGTGGGAGGGAAGGAGCGAGATCCATGGAGACGTATGACCTGATCGTCCTGGGGGCCGGATCCGCGGGATTTGCCGCGGCCATTCGCGGGGCGGAAGCGGGGCGCCGGGTGGCGTTGGTCGAGGAAAGCACGATGGGCGGCACCTGTGTGAACGTGGGTTGCGTGCCGTCCAAAACCCTTATCGCCGCGGCCCGGATTCGGGAGACGGCCGTCCACGCACCCTTTGAGGGGTTGGGGGTTGTGGCGCGCGATCCGGTGTGGCCCGCCGTCCAGGCGCAGAAGACGGCGCTGGTGGACGAGCTTCGGCAGGCCAAGTATGCGGACGTGCTGGCCGCCTACCCGTCCATCACGTGGGTGCCGGGTCACGCCCAGCTACAGGCCTCCGACCCGGTGCGGCTGGCCGTAGGACAGCGCCTGCTGGAGGCGCCTCGCTTAATCATTGCCACCGGCGCTCGTGCCTGGGCGCCGCCGATTCCGGGCCTGGCGGAGACCCCCTACTGGACCAGCACGGAAGCGCTGGCTGCGTCCGAGGTGCCGGCCAACCTTCTGGTGGTGGGCGGCAGTGCGGTCGGACTCGAGCTCGGTCAAATGTTTGCGCGCGTCGGGAGCGCCGTCACGGTCTGGGAGGCTCTCGATCGCTTGGTGCCGATGGAGGACGTGGACAGCAGCATCGCGGTGACGGAGGCCCTGCGGACGGAGGGTCTCACGATTCAGACGGGCGTCCGCATCGAACGCGTCACGCATGACGGGCGCACCTTTGCCGTCACGGCGCAGGTGGGCGGGCGGCCCCGCACGTTGACAGTAGACCGGGTGCTGGTGGCCACGGGTCGCCGTCCGGCCACGGCCGGGTTCGGGCTGGCCGAGCACGGGGTGACCCTCGATGCCCGGGGTGCTCTCGTCGTGGATGAGTATCTCCGGACCTCGGTGCCCAGCATTTATGGCGCGGGCGATGTCACCGGCCAGGCCCTGTTCGTCTATGTCGCGGCCGCCCAGGGGACGGCGGCGGCCGCCAACGCCTTGGGCTTAGGACCTGTGCGCAATGACTTAACGGCGCTGCCCCACGTGACCTTTACCGACCCCCAGGTGGCGAGTGTGGGGCTGACGGAGGAGCAGGCGGAAGCGGCTGGTCTCTCCTGCAGCTGCCGTGCCCTTCCCCTCCGCTATGTGCCCCGGGCCCTGGCCAACCGGGACACCCGCGGGATGATCAAGCTGGTCGTGAACGCCGCCACGGAAGAGGTGGTGGGCGTCCATATTGTCGCCCCCGAGGCGGGCGAGATGATTCAAGTGGGCGTGCTGGCCGTGAAGTATGCCATGACGCTGGCGGACCTCACCAGCCTGTATTTCCCCTACCTGACCGCGGTCGAAGGGATCAAGCTGGCGGCGATCACGTTTCACAAGGATGTGAGCAAGCTGTCCTGCTGCGCCGGGTAGCGGCCAGGAGGCTGGCGGCCCGCCGTCGCGGGTCGGCGGATCGACCTGCGGACGCCGGACGCGCACTTCACTCCTCGATGGCAGCGTGTCGTGCGGGGACCTAGTGGGGGATGAAGCGGCCGGGACACCGCCCCACGCGGCGCGCAATCGGCTGGAGCATCGAGGTCGGCGGCGGAGTGGGGGGCCTCTATGCTCTGATCGGTCCGGCCATCATCACCGGTGCGATCAGTGGGATGGCCCGACGGTGTCTGATGCCGCTGGGGGCAGGTGAGAGCCTCGCGCGCGTCGGCGCCGTCGTCGTGTCATCCGTCGCGACGGCGGCGGCCACGGTCCCCTCCTTGACGGGTGGCGTCGCGTATCATATTCTCCAATTCGAATGGGACGCGAAGGAGAGGCTTTGCGCATGCTGCCCGGTGGGTATGTGGTGGTCATGGGCATGGCGGCCGTGTTTA
>JBMFXK010000432.1:0-2709 GCA_049964315.1 Clostridia bacterium
TCCGCTCCATCGCGATGCCGTCCTTTTGCAGGGCGCGCTCGAGACCCAGGTTGGCCATGACGGTGGTGATGATGCGGCGGCCAGGCAGCCGGCCCTCGGCCGCCATGCCGCGTGCCAGTACGTAGAGAATGGCATCCCCGTTAAGCACGTGCCCATTGGCGTCCGCCGCCATCACGCGGTCGGCATCGCCGTCAAAACTGAACCCTACATCATATCCGCGTACGCGCACGGCTTCGGCCACTCTCTCGGGGTGGGTGGCCCCGCAGCCCACGTTGATGAGGTGGCCGTGGGGTTCCCCGTACAACACGTCCACCTGGCATCCGAGCCGCTGCAGCACGTCCGCAACCGTACTGGCGGCGGCGCCGTGGCCAAGGTCGACCACCACCCTCAGCGGCGCGACCCGACCGAGAAACAGGCTGACCAGGTGGCTGCGGTAGCGCTCCACCGCCTCCGGGGCAAGCTGCCAGGACCCAATCTCAAGCCCCGGCGCACGCCAGAACCGGTCCGCAGCCAGGGCCTGTTCGACGTCCGCCTCCACGGCGTCCGTAAACTTCGTGCCGTCCCGCTGCAGCCATTTGAGACCGTTGTATTCCGGAGGGTTGTGGCTGGCGGAAATGACGAGGCCGGCGTCGGCATGCAGGGCGGGGACGAGATACGCCACGGCCGGCGTGGGCAGCACGCCGACGCTCACCGCGTTGACGCCCGCTTCCAGGAGTCCGGCGACGGAGGCTGCTTCCAACATAGACCCGGAGACCCGGGTGTCCCGGCCCACAACGACGCGGGTCCGGGGGCCCAGGCGTTCTCCCACGATCCGCGCGAGATGGCCGGCCAGGTCCACGGTCAACGTGTCATTTGCGACGCCGCGGACGCCGTCGGTTCCAAAGAGCGGCATATACTCCCCCACTGTTAGTGTCGTCGGCACGACACGTGTGTGCGTCTACTGGATATTGATGGTGACTGAAACGGAAGGCGGCACCGCCTGGGTCACCCCGGCTGGGAGCGCGAGGCTGGCAGATGGGGTCGTCACCTGGGACGACGCGCCGGCAATACCGACCGGGTTCGTATAGACCGTGCTGATGCCGCTCAAGACCGACGCAGGCCCGTACAGGGTGACGTGCAGCGGGGACACCGCAATGGTGCCGATGGAGTAACCGGCCGCCGGCTTGCCGCTGTACTTCACGGTCACCGACACGACCTTCTCCGGCGACACCGTCACGTTGGCCAGACGGCTCGTGGGCGACAGCGTCACGCCCTTCACCGGATTGCCGGCCCGGTTGACGGCCACGAGGGTGGCCTGGCTCGAAAACGAGGTGGTCTGGCCATTCAGCGCCACCCGCGCCACGACCGCAGTCACGTGACTCACCGCGGTTGAGGAACCCCGGACCAGCACATGGGAGTTGGCCAGAGCCATGGTCTCCACTCCGTAGCCAGCCGGCAGCGCTCCCGTGCTCTCAAGCTTGATGGCAAAACTCTTGGCCACAAACTGGATGACGGTCACCGACACGAAGGCCGGGACCACACGCACCAGGGAGGTCCCGGCGGGCACGGTGGCCTGGACCGGAAGCCGGTAAGTGCCGGCATGATTGATCTTGCTCAAATTGACGTAAGCGGCCGGCGTGCCGCCCACCGCACTTGGAGGTCCCTTTATCACCACCGTCACCCCGCCCGGTCGGGGGGTCATGACATGTAGAGAGGTGGTTCCCGGTGCAATCCACGCCACAGCCGCCTCCGGGCTCCGCTCCACCGACGGCGGGTTGGAAACGTTCACCTGCACCCAGACTGCCACGGCCACCACAACCGCCAGGATCTTGAGGGCGGTGTCATGCTCGAAGAGCCAATCCATCAACGGCCGAACCCTCGCTGCCAGATCCAAAGTGTACTGTGCGGCCGGGCCCGGAACAGCTGACCCAGGAGTTCACGCAGGGAGCGGTCGTCCAGCCGGCGATTGAGATGCCCTTCCACAGCCAGCGAGATGACCCCCGTCTCCTCCGACACCACGACGACGGCGGCGTCCGACTGCTCGGAAAGACCGAGCGCCGCCCGATGGCGGCTTCCCAGTTCACTTCCCGGCGTGGCGCTGTCCGTCAGGGGCAGGAACGCCCCGGCGGCCACCACGCGTTCACCCCGGATGATGGCGGCGCCGTCGTGCAGTGGCGTGTTGGGCACGAAGATGTTCTCCAGCAGGGCCGACGTGACTACCGCTTCCAGCGGGACGCCGGTGGCGGCGTACTCGCGCAGGCCGGTGTGACGCTCGATCACGATGAGCGCACCGGTCCGGGAGCGCGAGAGGTGTTCCGCCGCGCGCGCCACCTCATCGATGATGTGGCTCATGTCCACCTCTTCATGGGGAAGCATGAGCGGCGTCTCGCCGAAAAAGCGTCCCTGACCGAGCTGCTCCAGGGCTCGCCGCAGTTCCGGCTGGAAGACGATGGGGATGGCCACAATCAGCATGGCCTGGATGTCCTGAAGAATAGCGTGGGTGGCGTTCAGTCCGAGCCAGTGCGAAACCGGCACTGCCAGCAGCACGATGATGATGCCCTGGATGATTGGGACGGCCCGGGTGCCGCGGATCAACTTGAAAAGGCGATAAAATCCGTACGCCACGATGGCGATGTCCACCGAAGACAGCAGCCATTTAGACCAGCTCAGCGATTCGATGAATGTCAGCACGTCGCACCCTCCGGCTGCCGGTCTCCGCCGGGTCCCGAG